>JBIPMR010000478.1:0-3883 GCA_044369025.1 Luteolibacter sp. | reverse complement strand
CCGCCGCTTCCGGGGCATTGGCTTCCGGGACGAACAAGCGGCTTCGGCCGCGCCGCTTGGCTTCCAGGGCGATGGAGAGCACGCCTTTGACCGGACGCACCGCGCCATCGAGCCCGAGCTCGCCTACGACACAGCAGTCTTCGGCGTTGAAAGGCTTGGTGCCGCTGGCGGCAATCATGGCAAGAGCGATAGGCAGATCGAACGACGGCCCTTCCTTCTTCAAATCCGCCGGGGCGAGGTTCACGGTTTTCACCCCGTCGTCCAGATAGAGCGCCGAGGCGCCGATGGCGGAGGTGACGCGCTGCGAGGATTCCCTAACCGCCGCATCCGGCAAACCGACAATGATGACCATCGGCTTGTCCGCGCCGCGGGCGTTGACCTCGACCTCGACTTCCTGGGCATCGACGCCACGCAGCGCGGCTGAAAATAAGCGGGTAATCATGCGAACATCTAAAAGATGTGGGGTTTCTCCGCCGCTGGCAAGGGGAAAATGGCAAACAGTTAACAGAATTCAACGATCAAAAAGCAATCGGCATCGTAAGATCGCTTTCGATTTTTTCCGCCAACAATCATCTCTCGGCAGTCTAACCACGCACGCCTCCAACCATCCAATCCAGGACATGGGAGATTCCAACCCCGGTGAGCGGGATGGAAATGGATGGCGAACTTCGATCAATTCCGCACCCGCAAATCCCTGACACTCCACAGCACCCCCGCCGCCGACGTGCCACTCCCCCGCATCCGCCGCGCGCCGTCCTTCCGCTTCACCGAAAAGCGCTCACGCGCCGCCGCGAATGCCTCGTTCACAAACTCCCTGCTCCCGATCACCGCGCCATCCGTGAAATAGCGCACCCGGCAACGCAACATCGCCGCCATCCCCAAATCAGGCAGCACAGTTCCGTTTTTGCCGGCCGCCTCCAGCGCCTCCGCCGTATTCATCTTCGGCCGCACCACGCTCGTCTCCACCTCCGCCCGACCGCTCCTGCGGCCCAGCGCCAGCCCCATCGTCCGCCGATAGATCCGCGAAACCTCCTTCCACCGTTCCGCCTCAAAACCCGCGCCCTGTTGGCTCATACAGGCTCTAACCAGTCCTTCCCGCGCCTTCTTGCCATTCCCCTTCGTTCCGCCGCCCACCGCTTCCCCGTAGCTGCTCCAACGATACTCCGCCGGATCCGCCACCATCCCCGCTCTCACCGGATTCAGATCGATATACGCCGCCATCGTCCGCGCCGCGATCCCGCTTTCCACGATCACGCTCTTGTACCGCTCCTCCCACAAAGTCCCGCTGCGCTGGTGCGTCCGGTTGAACCAGCGCGTGAAACACTGCAGCAGCGTCTTCATGAACTCGCTCAAATGGTGCATCCGATAGGTGTATCGCGCATGAATCCCCGCCACCGCCGCCTCCCCGGCCTCATCCCCCGCCGCCCTTGCCTCCGCGATTTCCTTTGCCACGCCAGCCACCACCGCCTCCTTATAAATCGCCGACAATCGCTTCAACAGCACCTCATCCGAGATCCCGCCCACCGGCATCGGCGGCACCTCCAGCAGAAGGTGGAAATGGTTCGACATCACGCAGTAAGACAAAACCCGGCAGCCAGAAAAGTTCTCATACATCCGCATGAACATCCGGAAATGCTCACGCTCCGCCGCTTCAAACACAAACCGCCGATCCACGACCCGGCTGACACAGTGGTATATAGAGGGCTTCGTCAGCGAATCCTTCCACGGAGCCATGAATCGTTGCTTACTCACCTCCCCACCCTAACGACCCAAATCCCAATAGCCAGAACAATATTTACTTTTTGTCTGGGATTATGCAGGGATTATGCAAGACCTGCGGCTACCTGGAAGAAGGCGTCTGGATTTTGCGATGGCGGCGTGATCACATTGCCAAACTGCCACGACGTGCGGTGCCCCGGAACCTCGAACGTTCATGTCGAGGTCTCCGGTCAGTGGAAGGGGGTCACTTGCCCGCTGGCTGAAGCAATTTGAGCCGGGCTCTCATCGCATCGAGGCGTTCGGGAAATTGTTTGGATAGATCATGGTTTTCTCCGGGATCCTCTGAGAGGTCGAAAAGAAGATCGCTTTGAGTGATCGCCAGAGCGAAGCGCGGATCGGTCGGCTTGGCACCGGATCCCATGTCGTTGACGGTCTTGTCCGCATTGGATTTGATGAACTTCCAATGGCCGTCGCGAAGGGCGACGGCTCCCGAAATGCCTTGCAGGATGACGGCGGTCCGCGCCGGCTTGGCGGCCGTTCCCAACAGAACCGGCAGTTGATCGATGCTATCGACGGCGACGTTTTCGGGAATTTCCCGCCCGGCGGCGCGGGCCATCGTCGCGAGGATGTCGGTGAGGCAGATTATTTCAGGGCGAATCCCCGGTTTCACCCTGCCCGGCCAGCGGACGATGAAGGGCGACCGGCAGCCGCCCTCGCGGACGAGATACTTCCACCCGGACCAGGGACCGGCCGGGGTGTGGGTTTTCAAATCCTCGAGCGCACCGTCGTCATAGCCGTCGAAGAGAATGGGACCGTTGTCGTTGGTGAAAATGACGATGGTATCATCGGCAAGCCCCTGTTGATCGAGGGCTGCCAGAATCCGTCCCACCTGCCAGTCCGCCTGTTGGATCACATCGCCGCGCAGGCCCACTTCGCTGCTGCCTGCGAACTGTGGCTTCACCGTGCGCGGCACTTGCGGTTCGAAGAGTCCGACGAATGGCCGTGCCGGGAAAGGTCGTGGGTTTCTTGCCCTCATGCTTGCTGGCGGTCTCCGGATAGATCTTGTGGATCGTTAGATTCTCAACCGTCACATGGGAAGTCGCGCCGCCGCTTGCCTGCACATACACCCCGTAGCGGAAGGCGGGGTTCGAACCGTCGCGGGTTTTATACCGCCGTCGGCGGTGATCGCCAAATCCTTCACGAGCACGTGACGGGAGTTTTTCAAATGCACACCGGCAAGATGGCCCTTCGCGTCAATGACGGGTGCGGCCCCCTCGCCGTAGGCGGAAATGGTGATGGGTTTTTCAGCAGTCCCCTGCAGACCGAGCGACAGGCCTCCGGCAAAGCGGCCGCCCCGCTTCAGCGCCAGGGTGTCGCCCGGGTGGAAGACGTTCGCGCTGGCTTTGGATAGAGATTTCCACGCCTGGTCCGCCGACCTGCCGCTGTTGGCATCGTCGCCAGCGAGGCTGTCCAGATAGAAGGTATCAGCCGCGATGACGAAGGCCGGTTGCAGGAATGCGACGGCGGCGAGAAAGGGAAAGATGCGATTCATGAGAGGATCTATGGGATCTATCGAGGTTCCGGGCGCGGCGGGTAGGTGTCGTAAATCCGGGCGCTGTCGCCCCACCAGCGGGGTGAGGAATCCCAGAGAGGAACGGTGGCCAAAGACGATTCCCATTCTCCGAGCCGCTTGAAAAGTTCTTTCAAGGTGTCCGGACGGGTGGTGGCGAGGTCGGATGATTCGCCGGGGTCGATTTTCGGTTGGAAGAGCTGTGGCGGGCGGTGGGAAAGCGCGATCAATTTATCCCCGCCGTGGAGCACGGCGCGCTGTCCTTGCAGGCGCCAGAAGAGCGTGCGGTCCGGCGGCGGGGTGGTGCCGGAGAATCGGGGGAGCAGGTTGATGCCGTCGTAGTCGCCGTAGAGTTTGGAGGAGCGTTTGCGATTGGCGGCGTCCTCGTGGCGGCGGGGCGGAGAGAGCGGCAGTGGTTTCGCGGCGGCGGCGGCGAGGAAGGTGGGCAGCAGATCGAGGCTGGAAACAGGGGCTTCGTGGCGTTTTCCCGCAGGGATTTTCCCCGGCCATGACCAGATCATGGGAACCCTGATACCGCCTTCCAACAGCGTGCCCTTGGCTCCTGATAGATCGGCGTTCCAACTGGCGTTGTTG
>JBIPMR010000477.1:0-3885 GCA_044369025.1 Luteolibacter sp. | reverse complement strand
ATTTGACTTTTTTTACGCCTTGTGCGGGAAGCGAATAGAGTGGATGATTTTTGATGAAACCAGAACACCTTAAACTCCTCAGCAAACTTTGTTTCGTTCTTGGTTTTGCATCGATTGTTGGTTCGATCGCGATCTGGTTTCTGACGGGTGGGACCACGCCTGAGTCACTTGCGCATGCAGAGCGATTTGGAATTTTTGTGGGTCTTTGGGCCCCGACTTTTCTGATTCTTTCGAATCGTTTTGATCGTTACGCCGAGCGAGCTGTGTAAAGCGTTGATGATGAACGTTTAGACGGTAGCCTTTTATAGAAATGATTGGCAAATCAATCGCGAGCGTGCTCGGTTTGGATCGGGCTTACGGCCATCAGATTTTTTCACAATACCGAGTGCTGGGCGATGCCCTAGGCTGGCTGAGGGCGGGGCGTTGTCCTTGCCCAACGACAAAGGGTGAGCTAAACTCGAGGACCGCCCTTATCAGCAAAATTCACTCACGAATAGCGGTAAGGTTGCGCATCGGAAAGGCTGGGGCCACGGTCAGTTTTTAATGCAGAGAGTTGTAGAGCCTGAAATCGTCGATCAACTACCTCCGGGGCATCCGGACGTCGTGCGCAGCCGGATTGACCTGAGGGTGATCAATTTCTTAATGGGCAGCGAGCGTTGGATGGCGCGGCAGATCCGTGAATTTCCGGAGGCGCGGGCGCGGGGCGTGTTGGAGATTGGCGCGGGAGAGGGGACGCTGTTAGAGCGGTTGGCGAAAAACCATCCGGGTATTCCCTTAATGGCTTGCGACCTTGCGCCGCGGCCGGGGTGGCTATCGAAGGAAATCGGGTGGGACCAGCGGGATGTTTTGGAGTGTTTGGAACACTCGTCGGGCGGTATTCTGGCGGCGAATTTGTTTCTGCATCACTTTGAGGATCTGGAGTTGCGGCGTTTCGCGCCGCTGATGAAGAAGTTCGAAGTAATCTGCATCAATGAGCCATTGCGCACTGCGCAATCCCTCAGGAACGCGCGATGGATGCTACCATTTGTGGGGCGGGCGACCAAGCACGACATGGTGGTGAGCATCCGTGCCGGCTTTATACCGGGAGAGTTGCCGAATGTGCTGGGGCTCGACCCCGCGGACTGGAGGGTTCGGGAAGAAACCAGCTGGCGTGGAGGACTGCGCGTGCTAGCCTTTAAATTGTGATGGACAGGGTGATCATTGCGGGTGGCGGGCTGGCGGGTCTATCTCTGGCGATGGGCTTGCGTTTGCGTGGGGTGAGCGTGGAAGTGCATGAGGCGGGAAGTTATCCGCGTCATCGTGTGTGCGGGGAATTTATCTCGGGTGTAGAGTCATCCACGCTGGAGAGCTTGGGGATCGACGCGGATTTCGAGGATGCCGAGCGGCACAGCCGTGTCGTCTGGATCCGGGAAGGACGGACGATCTTTGAGGGTAGCATGCCGTCGCCGGCGCTGGGGATCTCGAGGCATCGGCTGGATCTGCGGTTGCGGGACCGGGTGGTGGCCGCGGGCGGCCACGTCCACGAGCGGTCGCGGCAGAGTCGGGAGCCGCGTGAGGGCCGGATCTGGGCGGCCGGGCGGGTAGCCCGGCGCGGTCCGTGGATCGGTCTGAAATGTCACTTTCACACTCTGCCAATGATGGCGGATCTGGAAATGCATCTTGGCACGAACGGCTACGCTGGGCTGGCAGGGATCGAGGATGGATTGGTCAATGTCTGTGGATTGTTCAAGGTGGATCGATCGCGTCGGGCCCCGGGAGTCGGGCTACTGCTTGATTACCTCGCGGCTGGCGGGAACGAGATGTTGGTCGAGCGACTGCGGGCCGGGCGGGCGGACGAAGATTCGTTCTGCGCGGTGGCGGGATTTGAGCTAGGGCGGCAGGAGGTTGAGGACGAGCTGTGTGTGATTGGCGATGCCGAGAGCATGATCCCACCATTTACGGGCAACGGCATGAGTATGGCGTTTCAGTCGGCGGAAGTCGCGTTGGATCCATTGTGGCGCTGGAGCCGTGGGGAGCTGTCATGGGAGGCCTGTGTTGCTAGGATTCACGGTGGTTTGCATCATCGCTTTCGTCGCCGGTTGCTGGCGGCATCGGCCCTGCATCCGATGTTGTTGCGCCGTGGCGGTCGGGTGGTCATCGAAGGGCTGGCGCGTTCGGGCGCACTGCCTTTTGGTCCTTTACTCTCGCTGGTCCGCTGAGGGGGGCGGGGTGACTCGCCTCGTTGGCTGTTCTACTTTAATGAAAAGAAACGCCTTCTGCGGGCGGTAAAGGCTCGGCGCGCAGGATGACGAGGGACCTTGGTTGGAGCGGAAACACGGACATGGGGTTAAAGTGGCGTGGCGGGGCGTGGGGGAAAGTTGTGTCGAGCTCGCAGGTCCAGCGGAGGTGGTATTTCTCGGTCCCTAGGCGAAACGGCACGGTCTCGTGATGAGCGTTGAAGAGGATGGCGAACGACTCGTCGCGAATGCGGGCGCCTTGATCATTTGTCTCGTCGATCTGGTTGCCGGGCAGGACCATGCCGAGGCAGGCTACATGGCCCGCTTGCCAGTCGAGATCGGACATTTCTGTGCCGTCAGGCTTGATCCAGTGGAGATCCTTGACTCCGGTGCCATGAATCGGGCGGCCTTGGAAAAATCGACGTCGGCGGAAGACGGGGTGACTTTGGCGCAGGCGGGTCAAAGAGCGCGTGAAATCCAACAAGTTTTGTTGTTCGCGGGTTAAATCCCAGTGAAGCCACGCCAGCGGTGAATCTTGGCAGTAGGCATTATTATTTCCCTGTTGGGTGCGGCCGAATTCATCGCCGGCCTGGAGCATGGGTACGCCTTGGGACAGCAGCAGGGTGGCGAGAAAATTCCGCTGTTGGCGGGCGCGGAGCGCATTGATTTCGGGATCGCTGGTGGGGCCTTCAATTCCACAGTTCCAGCTTTCGTTTTCGTGGCTTCCATCGCGGTTCATCTCGCCATTGGCCTCATTATGTTTCTCATTGTAACTCACGAGGTCCCGCAGAGTGAAACCGTCGTGGGCGGTGATGAAGTTGAGACTCGCATTGGGCCTTCGGCCGTTGTGGGCATAGAGGTCGCTGCTGCCCGCCAGTCGGGAAGCCAACTCACCGACGGATCCGCCGTGTCCTTTCCAAAACCGCCGCACACAGTCCCGGTATTTCCCGTTCCACTCGGTCCACAGCACCGGGAAATGACCGACCTGATACCCGTTGGGCCCGAGATCCCATGGCTCGGCAATCAGTTTGACCCGGGAAAGCACCGGATCCTGGTGGATAATGTCGAAAAATGCCCCCAATCGGTCGACCTCGACCACGTCACGAGCGAGGGCGCTGGCCAAATCAAAACGAAAGCCATCGACATGCATTTCCAGCACCCAGTGGCGCAGTGAATCCATGATGAGCTGTAGGACACGGGGATGAGCCACGTTCAATGAATTGCCGCAGCCGGTGTAATCGACGTATCGCGACCGGTCGTCCGCCAGACGATAATAGGCGGCATTGTCAATCCCCCGGAATGAGAGCGTAGGCCCGAGATGACCGCCTTCCGCCGTGTGATTGTAGACCACGTCGAGAATGACTTCGAGGCCGGCAGCATGCAGATCACGCACCATGGTTTGGAACTCGGATACGGCTCCCTCCGCTCCGCTCGCGGCATAACGAGGGTCCGGGGCAAAAAACCCCAGCGTATTATAACCCCAGTAATTCACGAGGCCACGCTCGAGCAAAAAGTGTTCATCTACATGATAATGAACGGGCATCAATTCAACCGCGGTCACGCCTAGTAGGCGCAAATGAGCAATCGAAGCAGGTGACGCCAGCCCGGCATACGTGCCCCGAATTTCTTCGGGCACGCCGGGATGTTGTTTCGTCAATCCTTTGACGTG
>JBIPMR010000036.1:0-11919 GCA_044369025.1 Luteolibacter sp. | reverse complement strand
CGGCTTTTTCCGGTCGCGGGGCTTGCCGCTTTGGGGGGGCCTCAGGCCGTCATCGGGTTGGTTGGAAAAACGCCACGGGTCGTCGAGACGGCGCATTTCGGCGAGCAGCAGCGCCCGCATTTCCGCGAGTTTGGCGGCGTGTTGCGGGTCGGCCGCGAGGTTGGTGGCTTTCGGGTCTTGGTGATCGGCGAGCAGTTCGTGGGGGTTTTGCCTGAGGTTGAAGAGCTGGGTTTCGCGGGTGCCGCTGGTGGCGGATTCGTATTCGATGAGTTTCCAATCGCCCTGTTTCACGCTGCGCATGCCCGGCTTGTCGCCGCCGTTGTAAACGCCGTAGAGCGTGTCGCGGATGGTTTGCCTGTCGCCGGTGAGCACGGACTTGAAGCTGGTGCCTTCGTTGGTTTCCGGCGGGCTGACATTTGTGAGTTCACAGAAGGTGGCCAGCAGGTCTGCCAGATAGATGTTGCCGGGGGCGCGGCTGCCGGGCTTGATGCCGGGGCCTTTGACGATCATCGGCACGCGCCAGGTGTGTTCGTAAAGGTTCTGTTTCCCCTGCAGGCCGTGGCGGCCGATGGCGATGCCGTGGTCGGCGGTGTAGAAGATGTAGGTGTTGTCGAGCTCGCCCGTTTCCTCCAGCCTTGCCAGGACGCGGCCGATCTGGATATCGATGTTTTCCGCGCAGGCGTATTCGCGGCCGGTTTCGTTGCGGATCGTCGCCTCGTCGCGGCGCTTCCACACGCCGCTGACGCTCGTCTCGTCACGGACGTTCAGGCTGGTGTTGTCGAAGGGATGGGCGGGCAGCCAGTTAGGAGGCAGCGGCGGCTGTTTGGGGTTCACGGGTGGTGGGGTCGATGGATCCCGGTGGTTGGTGGCACCATATTTCACCAACAGCTCCGGCGTGCCGTCGCGGATGTCGTGGGGATGGGAAAGGCCGAAATAGATGAAGAACGGGCGCTGGTCCTTGTTGTCTTGCCGCTCGCCGAGGTAATCGAGCACGCGTTCGGCGTGCCAGGCGCTGCCGCTTTCGGCGGTGCCGCCGCGTTTGGTCGCATCGTGGACGACGCTGAACTGCTTGTTCGCCGCGGGATAACTGTTGCCCTGTTTGCAGGTGCGCATGGTGGCATATCCGGCGCGGTTGAACACGGCGCCGATGGTGTTTTCCTCCAGCTTCGGCGGACTGCTTTTCGCACCGGGACCGACCGGCAGCCGCCAAACCGTGCGGCCGCTCATGATCATGTGGCGCGAGGGCGTGCAGACCGCGCCGGTGAAGGACCCCATGTGATAGGCGGCGTCGAAAATCATGCCGCCGGACGCGAGGCGGTCGATGTTGGGCGAATCGAGGGTCGATTGCGGGTTGTGGAACTTGAAGTCGAAGGGCGACTGGTCGTCGGTGAGGATGAAGAGGATGTTAGGGCGGCGCGGCTCCGCGGCTTGCGATGAAGCGAAGAGAAGGAGGGCGATGGCGATGGGTTTCATGGATGGTGAGGTGGAATTTCCGATTGAGGATCCGGGATGAGCCCCATTTCCAACAGATGCCCCGCGAGCTCGCGCCGCAGCGGCTCGGTCTCGGGTTTGCGGGCGAGGTTGGTCCACTCCTTGAGGTCGGTTCGGTGGTCGTAGAGTTCCTCGCTGCCGTCGCCGTAGCGGATGTAGCGGTGGCGTTCGGTTTGCACCGCGAAGCTGCTTTGCAACCAGCCGGTGATCGCCGGAAACGGCCATTCCCTGGCGGGATCTTCGAGCAGTGGCGCCAGACTGCGGCCCTGGTTCTTGGGGTTGGCGGGCAGATTGCACATCTCGAGCAACGTCGGGTAAAGGTCCAACAGACTAACGACACGGTCGCAACGCCGCCCGGCCTTCACTTGCGGCCCGGCGATGACCATCGGCACGTGCGACGAGCGTTCCCACAGCGATTGTTTCTGAAAGGTGTTCTTTTCGCCCATGTGGTAACCGTGATCGGACCACAGCACGATGATCGTGTTGTCGCGGTGGGGGCTTTTTTCCAAAGCTTCAAGCACCCTGCCGACCTGGTGGTCGGCGAAGCTGATGCACGCCAGGTAGGCATGCACGATGTCGCGCCACTGACGGGTCTCGATCATCCTTTCCGTTCGCGGCATTTGTTTGAGGATGCTGATTTCCTTGGCAATCGCGGGGACGTCATCCAGGTCGTCAGGGTCGAAGGGCGGAAGGGTGAGCTTTTCCTTGTCATACAGATCGAACCATTTTTTCGGCGCATACCATGGCACATGGGGGCGGAGGAAGCCGACCATCATGAAAAAGGGTTTATCATGTTCAGCCTCTAACTGTCTCACGGCCCACCCGGCGGCCTGGTGGTCGGGGAGGTCCTCATCGCGTTCCGGGGCCATGGCCCAGTCGGTGGAGGTTCCCTGCTGGGTCCAGTTTTTCGAGAGTTTGCCGGTGCCACCGTCGAAGGGGCCTCTGCCACCGCTGGCATCGACACTGCCCTTCGGCACATGGTGATGGAGGATCTTGCCCACGGCCATGGTTTTATAGCTGTTGCGCGCGAACCAGGTATGCATCAACTCCGTGCCGAGTTTTTGCGCCCGCTTTTCGAGCGCCTCGTCCTTCATGTGATCCTGATAGCCCAGGGTCGAGGGCAGCAGGCCGGACATCACACTCGCGCGGGACGGGCCGCAGAGCGGAAACTGGCAGTGCGCGCCGGTGAAGACCATTCCCCGCGCGGCGAGCTTGTCCATGTGAGGGGTTTTCGCGTCCGGATAGCGGCGGGAGAAGGCGGGGAAATCATTCAGGTCGTCCACGGCGATGAAGAGCACGTTCGGGCGGTCGTCCGCGAAGGCCGCGCAAGTCAGTGCCAGAACGGAGAGGAGAGTGAGTGTGATGGTATTCATGGGGTGACCGGGTGAATCTGCTATCTATTTCTTGCTTTTGGTTTTTTTCACCTTCGCACCCGCAGCATCTTTCCAGATGACGACTTTGGCGTCGTTTTTTTGCGGCGGGCCGGGAGTGGTGCGGCCGTTGGCGATGGCGGTTTCGAGCAGCTTGGTTAGATCGGCGGCGATCCCGGATTTTTCGTCGACGAGGTTGTTCTTCTCCTTGCGGTCGGTGGCCATGTTATAGAGTTGGCTCGGCTTGCCGTCGTCGCCTTTCGACCATCCGCCCGAGCCTTTGGCGGCGATGAATTTCCAGTCGCCTCTGCGGATCGCGAAGCGGCCGCTGGCGGAGTGGTGGATGACGAAGGGGTGGCTGGGTGCCGTGGCTTCCGCTCCCCGCAGCACGGGCAGGATCGAGAAACTGTCCACTCCGGCGTCTTCGGGAAGCGTTGTCCCGAGGATTTCCGCGCAGGTGGCCATGAGGTTGTTATGGCAGATGATTTCGTCGGAAACGCGGTTGGGTTGGATCGCTTTGGGCCAGCGGACGACGTAGGGCACGCGATGGCCGCCGTCCCAGGCGTCGGCCTTGTGGCCGCGCAGGGAATAGCTCGGGTCGTGGCCTTTTTTCGCGAGTTCCTTGAAATCCGCCTCGGGCGAGCAGCCGTTGTCGGAGGTGAAGAAGACCAGGGTGTCATCGGCGAGTTTGAGGCGGTCGAGGGTTTCGAGGATGCGCACGGTGACGTCATCGGTTTCCATGACAAAGTCGGCATAGGTATTGATACCACTTTTCCCGACCCATCGATCGGATGGAACAATGGGGGTGTGCGGAGAGCCGAGGGCGAGGTAGAGGAAAAAGGGCAGCGATGCCTTCGACTGTTCCTCGATGAAACGGATGCTGTGTTCCGTGGAACGGGTGATGACTTGATCGAGCGGGATGTTTTCCACGACCGCGTCGTTCTTCGCCCATGAATGCATTTCCCGGGCATGATGGAAGCCGTGGAATTCGTCGAAGCCATGCGCAACCGGGCCACCGATGATTTTCGAGCCGACGGGTGCGGCGAGGGCATTGAATTTTCCGTAGGGTTTTTCCGTGGAGATATTCCTGAGCCCGTTGCTGCCTTCGGGAAACTCATAATGATATCCGAGATGCCATTTGCCGACCAGCGCGGTGTTGTAGCCTTGCTGTTTGAGAAGTCCGGGAACGGTTAGAGCGGATGGGGCGATGAGCCCGCCTCTCTGATCTCCGGTGACCATGACGCCGGACTGCAGGCGGCTGCGCCACGCATAGCGGCCGGTTAGAAGACCGTAGCGTGTCGGCGTGCAAACGGCGGAGCCGCTGTGGGCGTCGGTGAAACGGATGCCCTCCCTGGCGATGCGGTCGATGCCGGGCGTGGGGATTTTCGACCCGGGGTTGTAGGAACCCGCATCGCCGTAACCCTGATCGTCGGCCATGATGAAGATGATGTTGGGCTTTTCCGCGGCATGAAGGGGGACGGCGGCTAACAGCAGGAGCAGGGCTTTCAGGTTTTTCATGGATGACGGGCTTCGGGAAGGGCGAGTGCCAACCCTACGTCCACTGCGGCGGGATTCTTGCCCGGTTTTTCCGGCACCGCGATGGTTGCGTGATGTCGTCGAACCAATGGCCGGGCCGCCGGCGGGCCTCGCCGGAACCGCGAGTTTCAAGAGGAGAAGACGATTCATGTGACGGAGGCATGGCGCAAGGCCCCAGCGATGGGGTGTTGCCAATTCGTTCGTGGTGCCTACCGTCGCAGGGAACGAAGCGCAGAAACGACCCCGAAAGAAAAAACCATGAACCCATTCGCATTCCGCCTGATCGCGGTCCTGATTCTGGCGACCCCGCCCACCGTCGCCGCCGGGCAAGCCGCCGCCACACCTAACATTCTATGGATCACCAGCGAGGACAACTCCTCCCACTGGATCGGCTGCTATGGCAACCAGCAGACCAAAACCCCGCGCATCGACGCCCTTGCCAGCGAGGGCATCCTTTTCGAGAACGCCTACTCGAACGCGCCGGTCTGCGCCGTCGCCCGCGCCACCATCCTGATGGGCACGTATTCGCCGACCATGGGCACCCAGCACATGCGTTCCCGCCATCCCATTCCGGCAACCTACCGCCCCAACGTCGAATCCCTCCGCGCGGCGGGCTATTATTGCACCAACAACTCCAAGACGGACTATAACTTCGCGGGAAATGACAACTCGTATTGGGACAAGTCCTCCGCCAAGGCGCATTACAAGGACCGCCCGGATGGCAAACCCTTCTTCGCCATCTTCAACATCACGGCCTCCCACGAGAGTTCGTTGTTTGAAACGGGGGCGGCCGAGCCGAGACGGGTGACGCCCGAGCAGGTTGATCTCCCGCCCTACCTCCCGGACCTGCCGGAAATCCGCCAGGACTACGCCCGCTACCTCGACCGCATCGAGGACATGGACACGCAGGCCGGCAAGCTGCTGGACGATCTCGAAAAGGCCGGCCTCGCCGAAAACACCATCGTTTTCTATTACTCGGATCACGGCGGCATCCTGCCACGCGGCAAGCGCTACCTCGAACAAACCGGCGTGAAAGTCCCGCTCATCGTCCGCATCCCGGAAAAATTCCGCGGCCTCTCGCCATTCAAGCCCGGCCAGCGTGTCACCGAGCCGGTCTCCTTCGTCGATCTCTCCCCCACCCTGCTGGCCCTCGCCGGCCTCGACGCCCCGAGCCCCATGCAAGGCCGTCCGTTCCTCGGTGCCAAGCGCGTGGAGCCCGCCGCCGACGAGATGGAATTCCTCTACGCCGACCGCTTCGACGAACTCTACGGCATGCGCCGCGGCCTCACCGACGGCAAATGGAAATACATCCGCAACTTCAACCCCGATTTCCCCACCGCGCCCTACTCGTTCTATCAGTTTGGCCAGCCGGGCTGGACCGCCTATCAGAAGGCCTTTCGAAACGGCGGACTCAGCGGCCACCACCAAGCGCTCTGGGAAGCTCCCGGCACCTCGGAACAACTCTACGATCTATCCGCCGATCCCTGGGAAATGACCAACCTCGCCGCCGCCCCCGCCCATTCGGCTAGACTCGCCGCGCTGCGCGAACGGCTCAAGGCCACCATGAAACAAGTGCACGACACCGGCGTCGTGCCCGAGCCGCTGTTCAAGGAATTGGCCGGCAAATCCACCGTCGCCGATCACGTCCAGAGCGATGCATTCGACATCGGAAAAATCACCGACCTCGCCTTCACCGCCACCGAGGTGGATGTGAAAAACCTGCCCCGGCTCAAGGCGGCGCTCGCATCGGCGGATCCCGTCGAGCGCTACTGGGCAGTGGTCGGAATGCGCGTGTTAGGCGTAAAAGCCGCCGCCGAATCCGATTCCCTGCTTCCCCTGCTGAAGGACCGACACGCCGGCGTCCGCACCGCCGCCGGCCAGGCGCTCTTCGCGCTTGGCAAAGCCGACATCGCCGCCGACGCCCTCGTCGCCGACGTGGCCTCGGCGATGGATTCCTATTCCCTGCTCAACCTGCTCAACACGCTCCGCCGGCACAACCTGCTCGACCGCCTGCCGCAAAACTGGGCGAAGGACAAACGCCTCGACAAAGAGGGCATGGACTACATCCAGCGCTTCTCCCGGAAGGGCATGAAGCCATAATATCCCTTCATGAAAATCACCCGCACTCTCGCAACCTGCACCACGCCCGATGGCGCGCGACTCACCCTCCACGAGCACGATGGCCATCATTTCCTCAAAGTCGCCGGGCTGCAGTTGATGAGCACCACCGCCTCCTCGTCCGAGGAGCAAATGGCCGAGCTCTCCTGCCACCACCTGCCCGCCCAACCGCGCGTGCTCATCGGCGGGCTCGGCTTCGGCTTCACCCTCAAGCGTGTGCTCGCGCTCACCGGCCCGGACGCGCGGGTGGACGTCGCGGAACTGCTGCCCGAGGTCGTCGCCTGGAACCGGGAATTCCTGCACGAGGTGAACGGCAAACTGCTCGACGACCCGCGGGTGGGAATCCATGTCCGCGATGTTTATGACCTCATCGACCGCTGCGGCACCGACCGCTATCACGCGATTTTGTTAGACGTGGACAACGGCCCCGATCCGTTCGTGCAGAATGTCAACGAGCGCCTCTACGCCAAGCCCGGCATCCAGCGCATCAAAAACGCGCTGCACCCCGGCGGCCGGGTGATCTTCTGGTCGGCGCACCCGGACAAATCGTTCGCCCGCTCGCTGCAGGGGTTGTTCAAAAACGTCGAATGCATCCCGGCGAAGGCCTATCCGAAAGCGAAACGTTTTACCCACACGCTCTTCGTCGCGGACCGGGATTGAACGTCGGCCTGTTGGACAGAGGCCGCCACGCCTGGGTCTTTAGACCCATTTCCCGCTCTTCGTCCCAACGGGACGGATCATCAAAGCCCGGCACGCCGTGCCGGGTCGGGATTCCTTGGATTCGCGCGTCCTGCAGGGACGCCTCATGCCGGAGAGATGCCAATGCCCGAAGCAGCCGTCTCCAACTCCCGTCCCGCCCATGGCATGAGCCGCCCTCACCGGACGGAATCATCAGGGCCACACCTTGCGCGACATTTTGCGCCAGGCGTCCGTCGAGCGCTGCAGATTGGCCTTGGCGTCGCCTGTGATTCCATAATGTTGGAGTCCGATAGGCCCGTTCCAGCCGAGCGCTTCAAGTTTTGTTAGAGCCCCGCCCACATCGAAGTTCCCGCTGCCCAAGGGCTGGATGCAGGTTTTGAGTTCCTTGTTTCCGGCATCGGCACCGTTGATCGTGACCATCGTCAGATAGGGCAAGGCCTCGCGCAGACTGGCATCGAGATTGGCACCATCCACCATCAACCAGTGGCAAAGGTTGAAGGTGACACCGAAATTTTCGCGGTCCACCTGCTTGGCCAACCGGGCACCGTCCTCGACGCGCTCGACCCAGTTCTTGATGTGCGGATAGAGCGAAACGCGGACCCCGGCCTCCTTGGCGAGGTCGGCCACTTCCCGCATCACGGGCACCGCCTTGCCGTCGCCGACGGGATCGGACGGCTGATAGTCACGGAAGTTGACATGCAGCCAGAGGAACGCGTCGCGGCCGCGCAATTGTTCGATCACATCCCGGATCGCCGGGCTCACCGGGGCGGGCGAGTCGAGGTGGAGCGCTACATACACGGCGAACATTCTGAGCTTCCGTTCGTCGAGCGCCGCCAGCGTGTCGCGCAGCAGTCCGGGCGTGTGATAGATCGGCGCGATGCCGGCGAACCCGACCTCCTGCACGAGCGCCACCTGCTGCTCGGGAGTCTGGTGATTCGCATCGCGGGTGCCGGTGTCCATCGCGAAGAACGCCGGCTCGGCGGCGCGGGCGATGGCCAGCGCCCCAGCAAGGGCGAGGATCAGGAGGGTGAGGGGTTCTTTCATGTTTTCACCCTTGAGCTTGCTTGGCCACATACTCGCTGGGCAAAACGAACTTCCAGCCCTCGGCGATCAGGAAATCCAGGATTTTGGCGTATTCCTCGAAATGCCCGTCGCTGAAATTGCCCGGATGAAACTGGATCGCCGAGAATGATCGATTTTTCGCCTTCGAGTATTCCGCCTTGAACTTTTCAAAGTTGGGTTTCGCGGTGCCATCGCGCTCGCCCCGCAGGTGCATCGGCGCGACCAACTTGTTTGTGACGCGTTGGTGGCTATTGCAAAAAACCAGGCGCATCGCGGGGTCTTCGCCCATCACTCTAACGGTGTCCGCGTCGATTGAATTGAAAGGCGCGCCGAAAGCGACAGGCGCGACACCCAGCACTTTTTCCATCAGGGTCTGCGACTGATCGAAGTGTTTTTTCTGGTGCTCGTAACCGGTGCCCGCGAATTCGCGCAGCTCTTTCCCGTCCTCGGTGGTCCAGCGTTTATGATCCCAGCCATGGTTCCAGAATTCGACATCGCCGGAGGCCTGGAGTTTTTCCAACCATGCGAAATAGCCCGGCGTCCCCTCTTCCAACGACTGGCAGATAATCCCGGCCGAAACCTTGACTCCCTTTTCTTTGGATAGAGCGAAAAACCGGTTCCACTTTTCCGTGCTGCCCCGGATGTCGTCCGCCTTGATGATGGCGATCTTTTCCGGGGCCGCGTCCGCATGCGCGAGACCGGTGAATGCCAGGGTGGCGATGCTCGCGAGAAGCTGATAGATTTTCATGGGGTTTGTAAATCGCTGGCCTTGCTTACCATGGAACGGACCCCATTCAAGCGCCGACTCAAGGATCGCGCGGCGGGATTGGGGCGGGAAACGAGATTCCCCGCTTGCCAGCCCCGCCGGATTTCCCAAGATGCCAGCCACGTTATGAAAATCCCACCCCTCGTCCTCGCGGCCGTTTTCGGCCTCGCCTCCATCACCTTGGCGCAAACAACCAAGCCATTCGCGCTCACTCCCGCCTTGCAGCCCGGCACCGAGGCGAAACACGAGTCATTCAACAAGATCTCCAAGCTCGGCGAGGCCCGGCTCGTTTTCCTCGGCGATTCCATCACCGCCGGCTGGGCGGGCGCGGGCAAGCAGGTGTGGGCGAAAACCTGGGCGCCGATGAAAGCCGCGAACTTCGGCATCGGCGGCGATCGCACCGAACACATCCTGTGGCGCCTCGACCATGGCAACTACGACGGCCTCAAGCCCGAACTCACGGTGCTCATGATCGGGACTAACAACACCGGCCACCAGGGACGCCCCGCGGCCGAACACGACGGAGCGGTTTACACCAGCACGGCCGAACAGACCGCCGAGGGTGTCGCCGCCATCCTCGCAAAACTCCGCGAAAAACAACCGCAGATGAAAATCCTGCTGCTCGGCATCTTCCCCCGCGGCGCGGATTCCGACGACGCCAAGCGCCAACAAAACCAAGCCACCAACCGGCTCATCGCCAAACTCGCCGACGGCAAGACCGTCCATTTCCTCGACATCAGCGCCAGCTTCCTCGGCTCCGATGGCACCCTGTCGAAGGAGATCATGCCCGACCTGCTACACCTCAGCCCGGCCGGCTATCAGAAATGGGCCGAAGCGATCGAGCCGAAGGTGAAGGAATTGCTGGCCGCGGAGTGAGGCGCGCGACCCCGCTCTCGAGGGGAGCGCGGGTCTTCAGATTGTGAAATGAAAACGGTCCGGCATGGATGATGCCAGCATCAGGTCTATTAGAAGAACAACAGCAGAACTGGAGCCGTCCCGCCATGACCGGAACCGGATCATGAAACATTGCCCCCACTCCATGAAAAAAATCCTCCTCTCGCTCGCGCTCTCACTTCCGCTCTCCGCCGCTGAAAAAGCCCACGACATCGTCGTCTATGGCGGCACCTCCGGCGGCATCATCGCCGCCATCCACGCCGCCAAATCGCAGCGTTCGGTCGTGCTGGTCTCCCCCACCCCCTATCTCGGCGGCCTCACCACCAGCGGTCTCGGCTGGACCGATCTCGGCAGCGATGCCATCCTCGGCGGACTCAGCCGGGACTTCTACACCCGGGTCTTCCGTCACTATCAGAAAAACGCGGCGTGGACCTGGGAGCCCCGCGCGAACTACGCCAACCAGGGCCAGGGGCAACCCGCCTTGAACCCGGAAACCGAGCTCGCCTCCGTCTTCGAACCCTCGGTCGCCACCGCCATCTTCGATGACATGCTCGAGGAAAACGGCGTCACCGTCGTCACCGCCCGGCTCGATCTCAAGAACGGTGTCGTTAGAAACGGCAAGCGCATCCAAAAAATCCGCAGCGAAGACGGCCGCGAGTTCGCCGGCAAAATCTTCATCGACGCCAGCTACGAGGGCGACCTGCTCCCCGGCGCGGGCGTCAGTTTCACCACCGGCCGCGAATCCAACACCACCCACCACGAATCCGTCAGCGGCATCCAGGCCAGACGCGCCGTAAAAAACCAACTGCCCGACGGCATCGATCCCTACCTCAAACCCGGCGATCCCGCCAGCGGCCTGCTCCCCGGCGTGAACCCGGACGCCGGTGGCGAGGACGGCCAGGGCGACCACCGCCTCCAGGCCTATTGTTTCCGCATGTGCCTAACCGACGTCCCGGGCAACCGCGTCGCCTTCGAAAAACCCGATGGCTACGACGAGGCCGCCTACGAAATCCTGTTCCGCGCCATCGAAGCGGGACAAAGCAAGGATTTCACCAAATTCAGCCTCATGCCGAACCGCAAGACCGACTCCAACAACGCCGGCGGCATCTCCAACAACCCCGTCGGCCTCAACCACGGCAAGGACTGGGACTGGACCACCCTCAACCACGACGAGCGCCTCGCCCTCGCCCGAAAACACGAACACTGGCAGCGCGGCCTGATGTGGACGCTCCAGAACCACCCGCGCGTCCCGGAGAAAATCCGCAAAGAGCACTCGAAATGGGGACTGCCCAAGGACGAGTTCGCTGACAACGGCCACTGGCCTCACCAACTCTACGTCCGCGAAGCCCGCCGCATGGTCTCCGATTTCGTCATGAACGAGCACCACTGCCTGCGCAAACAACCCGTGCCGGAATCCATCGGCCTCGCCGCCTACACCATGGATTCCCACAACGTCCAGCGGCACGTCAAAAACGGCATGGTCAAAAACGAAGGCGACGTGCAGCTCCGCATCCCCGGCCCCTATCCGGTTTCCTACCGCGCCATCGTCCCGAAACAAGGCGAGTGCGAAAACCTGCTCGTCCCGTGGAGCCTCTCCGCCAGCCACATGGCCTTCGGCTCCATCCGCATGGAACCCGTTTTCATGATTCTCTCCCAAAGCGCCGCCACCGCCGCCGACATCGCGATCCAAAACGGCATCCCGGTGCAGGAGGTGCCCTACGAGGTCCTGCAAAAACGCCTGCTCGCCGACGGCCAGCGCCTCGGCTTGGAGAAACCATCAGAATAAACAGGACATCGGACATGATAGACCGGATCATCTTGCCCATTTCGATGGCCTTGCTTGCGGCAGTTTCACCTGCCAGTGCCACCGCGCCCAACATCATCCTCATCGTCACCGACGACCAAGGCTACGCGGATGCCGGTTTCCGCAATCCGGAAGTCCACACTCCGAACCTCGACAAACTGGTGGCGTCCGGGGTCGAG
>JBIPMR010000476.1:0-3899 GCA_044369025.1 Luteolibacter sp. | reverse complement strand
CCGGGATTCGCTTGTCGAATCCCAGACATGGCTCGAAAAAGCCGCCCGCCGCGAACTGGTGGACTCAGAACAAGCCCGTCAACTCTACCGGGACCTCGAAACCCTCCGCAAACGCCTCAACGTTTATATCAAATCAATCGGCCCACAGTCAGACACCCATGACTCTTGACCCATGACCCATTAACTTTCCCCATGTCCGAAGAACATATCAAGCCGATCAACGTCGCCGAGGAACTCTCCAATTCGTTCCTGGAATACTCGATGTCCGTCATCATCTCGCGCGCGCTGCCCGATGTCCGCGACGGTCTCAAACCCTCGCAGCGCCGCGTCCTCTATGCCATGCGCCAGCTCGGCGTCGGTCCCGGCAAACCCCACGTCAAGTGCGCCAAGATCGTCGGCGAAACCATGGGTAACTTCCACCCCCACGGCGACTCGTCGATCTACTCGACCCTCGTCTACATGGGCCAGCCATGGTCGATGCGCGACATGCTGGTCGACGGCCAGGGTAACTTCGGCTCCGTGGAAGGCGATTCCGCGGCCTCCATGCGTTATACCGAAGCCCGCCTCCACCACCTGGGCCTGGCGATGATGGAAGACCTCGACAAGGACACCGTGGATTTCCAGCCGAACTACGACGGTTCGCAGACCGAGCCCACCGTGCTGCCCTCGGCATTTCCTAACTTCCTCGTCAACGGCGGCACCGGCATCGCCGTCGGCATGGCCACCAACCTCGCCTCGCACAATCTCGGCGAAGTGGTGGACGCCATCTGCGCCCAGATCGACCATCCGGAAATCACGCTGGCCGAGCTGATGCACTACGTGAAGGGCCCGGACTTCCCGGTCGGTTGCGAGATCCGCGGCATCCGCGGCATCGAGGAATACTTCCGCACCGGCCGCGGCTCGATGCGCATGCGCGGCAAAATGGAGATCGAGGAAAATGCCAACGGTCGCTCGATGATCATCATCCGCGGCGTGCCCTACGGCGTGAACCGCGCCACCCTCCAGGAACGCATTGCCGAACTCGTCAACGAAAAGGTCCTCACCGGCATCTCCGGCATGCGCGACCTCTCCGCCGAAGACACCTGCATTGAAATCGAGCTCAAGCGCGACGCCCGCCCGCAGGTGGTCATGGCCCAGCTCTTCAAACTCACCTCCATGGAGACCTCGTTCTCCGTGAACATGCTGGCGATTCACAAAAACCGCCCCAAGCAGCTTTCGCTCAAGGAGGCCATCGACGCCTACATCGAGCACCGCCGCGAGGTCGTCATCCGGCGCACCCGCTATCTGCTGGGCAAGGCCGAGGAACGCGCCGAACTGCTCGAAGCCTTCCTGCTCGCGCTCGGCCATCTCGATGATTTCATCAAAATCATCCGCTCCTCGAAGAACCGCGACGAGGCCCGCGAGCGCCTCGCCGCCTACAGCTTCCCCACCGCCACTGCCGAGGCGCTCGGCATCCTGATCCGCTCGCAACCGACCATTTCCGGCGACACCTACTTCTTCAGCGAGCGCCAGGTCAACGCCATCCTCGAACTCCGCCTCTACCAGCTCACCGGCATGGAGCGCGACAAGGTGAAGGCGGAATACGACGCCGTGCTCGCCGACATCCTGGACCTGATGGACATCCTCGCCCGCGAGGAACGCGTGCTCGTCATCATCAAGGACGAGCTCCGCGCCATCAAAGACAAGTTCGGATCACCGCGCCGATGCACCATCGTCGCCGAAGTCGGCGAGGTCGCCATGGAAGACCTCATCGCCAATGACGCGATGATCGTCACGCTCTCCCACCGCGGCTACATCAAGCGCACCCTCTCCAGCGAATACCGCGTCCAGGGCCGCGGCGGCAAGGGGCTCAAGGGCATGGAAACCCGCGCCACCAAGAAGGACGAGGCCAACGATTTCATCGAGCACCTCTTCAGCGTCCAGGCGCACGACTATCTGTTATTCTTCACCAACACCGGCCGCATGTATGTCGAGCGGGTGTATGAACTCCCGGAAGGCTCGCGCATCGCAATGGGCCGCAGCATTCAGAACGTGCTCAACCTCAAGCCCGAGGAAAAAATCGCCGCGCTCCTCCGCCTCGAGCGCGCCGTGGACGACAACGGCAACGACATCACCTTCCGCGAGGAAGCCGGCTATGTCTTCTTCGCCACCCGCAGCGGCAAGGTCAAGAAAACCGCCGTCAACGATTTCCGCAACTACCGCAAGGACGGCATCATCGCCATCAACCTTGAGGAAGGAAACGATCTGATCGGCGTGAGCCTCACCAGCGGTGAAGACGATATCGTCCTCGTCACCCGAAACGGAATGGGGATCAAATTTACTGAAGGCGTTTACAAAAAGCCCCAGGGCGAAGTGACGGAAGGGGAAGAGCCTGTCGAAGAGGAATCCGCAGGGGAAGATGCTGCCGAAGACGAAGGCAAGCCGCAGATCCGCCCGCAAGGGCGCGCTACCGCCGGGGTCACAGGGATCCGACTGCGCAAGGACGACTACGTTGTCGGCATGGCGATCGCTTCGGAGGAAACGATGTTGCTTGTCGCCTCGGAAAACGGTCTCGGCAAACGCACGGCGTTCTCCAGTTATCGAGCCCTTCGCCGTGGTGGCATGGGCGTGAAGACACTCAACGTCACCGACAAGACCGGCAAGGTCGTTAACGCGGTCGCCGTGACCGAGGAGGACGAGCTCATGCTGATGACCTCCAGCGGCCAAAGCATCCGCATCCGCGCCGCCGAAGTCCGCGAAACCGGCCGCAACGCCCAAGGCGTGAAACTTCTAACTCTCAAGGGCAACGAAAAGCTCCAAGACATCTCCCGCGTCGTTCCCGATGGCGAGGATGCCACGAGCGACGACGCATCCGGCGAGGAAACGGAAGGCGAAACCGAGGCCGGCACCGACGAAGCGACGGAGTGATCACCCGCCAAACGGCCATCCGCCCAAGGCGGGTGGCCCCAGCGTTTCCTGCTCGAAATCCCCGCGATCCTGCCGCTTCAGGACTGCTTCGAGTTCCGGGCGGACGTCCGCGAGCAGCGGCGTAGCGAGGAGTTTCGGGAGGAGTTGCTGGTCGTAAGGCGTGAGCGGACGGTGAGGCCCTCCGGTCCGGTAGTTCATCCTGAACACCTCGACCGGTCGCAGCGTGGCTTCGCGGAGCTTGAGCAGAATCTGCCAGCCAGCCGGATCCGTATCACCGAAATGATAGTGCGGCAGAGAGACCGGCAGTTTCTCCAACAACTCGCGGAACGCGTGGGTCGGAAACGAAGTCGCCGCGATCAAGGTCCGCCGGTCTTGATTCGCCGCCGCGTATTGCTGGAACGTGGTCTTGCGGTTCTCGATGCTCAGCAGCCGCTCCGCCGTGGTGGAAACCGACGAGCACCGCGCCAGATCGGCGGCGGAGATGAGCACGTTGGTTAGACCGTCGAAGTCATGCACACTGCCGTCCGGGAAATGCAGACAAACCGGGCCGTGCAGTTCGACATGCGAATCTCCGGCGCTCAGACCCAGGGATTTCAGAGAGATTTCCGTTCCGAACAAACGCGCCAGCCCGGCTTCAAAAGTGCGCCGGTGTCGTTCCAGCTCCTTCGAATCCAGCCCGATGTCCACGCTCGCCGCCCGGATCAAGGTCCCCGCCGGCCACTCGCGCTCGCTGAGATTTCCCACCACATCAAGCAAACGCCGCAGCGTCGCCGGATGGCTCCAGCCGAACGGACGCAGTGACCGGCCATCGGAAAAAGCCGCCCGCAGCGATTCGCAGAGCGCCGCCCATTCTGTTGGAAACCGGGAGTGCCCGCGCCCGGAAAACTCCGCGACGATCTCCAGCGCTGCCGCCTGCAAAGCCCCAACCGCCGTCCCGCCGAAGCGTTCGATCAACCACCTCTCGGAAGCCAGCGGCAGCGTCACCCGCTCGA
>JBIPMR010000475.1:0-3901 GCA_044369025.1 Luteolibacter sp. | reverse complement strand
TCCCCGAGCTGGTCCGCGCCGGCGTCAAATCCTTCAAAATCGAAGGCCGCCTCAAATCCCCCGAATACGTCTCCGCCGTCACCCGCGTCTATCGCAAAGCGCTCGACGCCGCCATCGCGGAAACCCCGTCCCCCATCACTCCATCCGACCGCTATGAGTTGGAAATGACCTTCTCCCGCGGCCTCAGCACCGGCTGGTTCGCCGGCACCAACCACCCGTATCTCACCCACGGCAAATTCGGCAAAAAGCGCGGCCCGCTGCTCGGCACCATCACCGACTGCGGCCCCGGCTGGATCAAACTCGGCGAACTCACTGGCGTGCCGTTCACCGCCGGCGACGGCGTGGTCTTCGATGCCGGAGAAAACCGCGACCTCGAACAAGGCGCACGCATCTGGGTGATCGAGGGCGAGCGGCTGATTTTCCACCTCACCTACAGCGGCATCAATTTCGACCGCATCAAGCCCGGCCAAACCCTCTACAAAACCTCCGACCCCAAACTCGATTCCGAGCTGCGCCGGTTCTGGCAGAACACCCGCCCCGCCGAGAAAAAGTCGCCGCTTCACCTCACCGTCACCGGCAGGCCCGGCGAGCCGCTGGAAATCCGCAGCGGCGATTTCTCCGTGAAAAGCGAGGTCCTCTTGCAGGAAGCCGCCAAACATCCGTTAGGCACCGAGAAACTCATCGAGCAACTCGGCCGCCTCGGCGACTCCTCGTTCGATCTCGGCTCGCTCGACAACCAGCTCGAAGGAAACTGCCACATCGCCGTTTCCGCCCTCAACCAGCTCCGCCGCGCTTTGGTCAAACAGTTGGAAACCGCCGCCGCCATCAAGCCGGAGCGCCCGAAAATCACCACTACCTATCAGGATCTGCTCCCCTCAATTCCAACCACCGATCCCCGGCCTCCGCTACTCTCCGTGCTCTGCCGCACCCTCGGCCAACTCACCGCCGCCATCGAGTGCGGCGTGGAAACCGTTTACTGCGACTTCGAAGACCCGCGCCGCTACAAGGAGGCCGTCTCCTTCTTCCGCTCTGAAATCTCAGATCCAAAATCTCAAATCCTCCTGGCCACCCCGCGCATTCTCAAGCCCGGCGAAACCGGCTACCTCAAGCTCATCGAAAAGGCCGAACCCGACGGCCTGCTGCTCCGCAACCTCGCCGCGCTCCATCACTACCAACACCGCAGCGATTTGAAAAAAATCGGCGACTTCTCCCTCAACGTCGCCAACCCGATCACCGCGAAACTTCTGATGGAAAACGCCGCGCTCGATCACCTCACGCTTTCCTACGACCTCAACATCGGCCAGGTGTTAGAGCTGCTGCACGGCGCGCCGCCCGAGTGGTTTGAGATCACCCTGCACCAGCACATGCCGATGTTTCACATGGAGCACTGCGTCTTCTGCGTCTTCCTCAGCAGCGGCACCACCTACAAGGATTGCGGCCGCCCCTGCGAAAATCACGTCGTCCACCTCCGCGACCGCGTCGGCCAGCTCCACCGCCTGCAAGCCGACGTCGGCTGCCGCAACACCCTATTCAACGGCAAGGCCCAGACCGGCGCGCGCTACTACGAACACCTCCGCGCCACCGGCCTCTCGCGCTTCCGCGTCGAGCTGCTCGATGAGGCCAAGGACGCCGCCAAAACCATCCGCGCCTATCAGGATCTGCTCAGCGGCAAGTCCGACGCCTTCGAGCTGCTCAACGAAGTCCAGGCCCTCGAAAAACTCGGCGTCACCGAAGGCACGCTGGCGGAGCTTTGAGCGGGAGCGGCAGCCATGCCTTGGCGGCCCTTTGGACTGCGGTGGGAAGCGAAGCGCCACACCGCTTTGGATGATTCATCAACCCCGGCCACCTTGGCCTTCGCGAAGAATCCAAAGCGCTGTCGCCGCTGCGCTCTGCCACCGCACTCCATGCCTTGGCGCCCCTTTGGACTGCGGTGGGAAGCGAAGCGCCACACCGCTTTGGATGATTCATCAACTTCGGCACCTTGGGCTTCGCAAAGCATCCAAAGCGCTGTCGCCGCTGCGCTGTGCCACCGCACTCCAGGCTTGCCATTTCCGCTAGATCAGGAATCCTTCGCAGATGCTTGGGACTCATTGGCCACATGCGCCTCATCATCGGCTTTGCGAGCGTGGGACCTACTTGGTAACGGCTGGCACCTATCAAAAATCCCATGCCTTCAGAGGAGCTGAACGATTGGCCGTCCTGCACCGTGGCTTGCTCGCGGTGACTGCGGAGTTCGGATGGGAGCTCGAAGCTTGGGCCGTTTTTTCAAACCACTATCATTTCATCGGCCACTCCCCCGCGGATCCCACATCGATTTCCCCGATGCTGGCCAAACTTCACGAACGGACCGCAAAGTGGGTGAACGGCCTCGACGGAATGAACGGCCGGAAAGTCTGGCACAATTTTTGGGAAACCCGTCTGACTCACGAGAAATCCTACCTCGCCCGTTTGAACTACGTGCACCAGAATGCGGTGAAACACCGGCTGACACTCACCGCCAACGCGTATCCCTGGTGTTCAGCCGGATGGTTCGAAAAAACCGCGACATCCGCTCAGGTTAGAACGATTTACAGCTTTCCCACGGATCGACTGAAGGTGCTGGATGAATACGAAGTTGCCACTGAGTGGTGAGTTTATGGACTGCGGTGGGAAGCGAAGCGCCACACCGCTTTGGATGATTCATCAACCCCGGCCACCTTGGGCTTCGCGAAGAATCCAAAGCGGTGTCGCCGCTGCGCTCTGCCACCGCACTCCATGCCTTGGCGCCCCTTTGGACTGCGGTGGGAAGCGAAGCGCCACACCGCTTTGGATGATTCATCAACCCCGGCACCTTGCCTTCGCAAAGCATCCAAAGCGGTGTCGCCGCTGCGCTCTGCCAGCGCACTCCATGCCTTGGCTTGCGGTCACCGCGCGCCGGGGCGGCGGTAGATGATCCAGTAAACCAGCCCCACCATCACCGCGCCGCCTGCTAGATTTCCGAGCGTGACGGGGATCAGGTTGTGGATGAAGCCGGGCCAGGTGAGTTCGGTGAGGTAGGGCACGCCGGCGTAGGCCGGATCGTTGCGCACCATCAAACCCAGCGGGATGAAATACATGTTGGCGACGCAGTGTTCGAATCCGGCGGCGACGAAGGCCGAGACCGGAAAGATGACGGCGAGGATTTTGTCGGCGACGTTTCTGCCCGCCATCGCGATCCAGACGGCGAGGCAGACCAGCACGTTGCAAAGCACCGCCTTGAAGAAGGCTTCGCCAAAGGGCAGCGCGCACTTCGCCGCCGCGATGCCCACCGCCGTCACCCCCACCCCGCCATCGGCCATTTTCAAATGGCCCGACCACGCCACCAGCATCGCGAGGCCCGTCGCGCCTAACAAATTAGCGCAATAGACGATGGCCAGATTGTGCAGCAGCCGGCCCGGGGTGATCCGTCCGGACACCCAGGCCATGACTAACAAGTTGTTGCCGGTGAACAACTCCGCCCCCGCGACGACCACCAGGATCAACCCGAGGGAAAACGCGACTCCCCCCAGAACCCGCATCAGCGCGAAGCCGAGTTCCGGATCGCTGGCGACGACGGTGTAATACAGCGCGCCCAGCCCGATAAAACCGCCGGCCAGCACGCCCAGCGCGACCATCGACAGTCGCGGCAGGTTCGCCTTGCTCACCCCCACGGCTTCGACGCGCTCCGCGATTTCACGCGGAGAATAACAATCGAAGCCGAAGATCTCAGGCATGGACGGGGGTGGAAGTGTTAGGGGCCGCGGCCTTGGCGTGGCGCTTGGTTTCGGTATCGACGATGGCGAGCGTGGTCTTGAGCACGCTGTCCGGGTTGAGCGAAATGCTGTGGATTCCCTGCTCGACGAGGAACCGCGCGAACTCCGGATAGTCGCTGGGCGCCTGGCCG
>JBIPMR010000474.1:0-3905 GCA_044369025.1 Luteolibacter sp. | reverse complement strand
CGCCGTGTGCTCCTTCGAGACATATTCCCGCCAGATACGGAGAGCGTCTATTTCATCCGAGCCAACAGCAGATGCCCGTCCGTGTTTGTCGCGGGACCTCTTCAACTCCGCGCAGTATTTGTCAGCATCCTCGACGGCCGAGAATGCTCTCTGGACGACCTTGCCATTGGAATCGGAGGAGCGAACCCGGTAATAGGTTTTACCCGTTTTCGGATCGGTCCACTCTCGTGGCGTGGGCTTTTTCATGCCAGATTGCGCTCACATGCGCGCCGGTGCGTCAAGGCGCGTTTTGGGTAGCAAACGGGTAGCATCGTCAAAAACACCTTTAAATATAGACTCAAAAACGGTTTGCAAAACCGTCATGCGAGGGTTCGATTCCCTCCTCCGCCTCCATCTAAATCGCTTAAATTAAGCGACTTAGAGAGAGATGCAAAAGTTAGAGAATACTTCAGAAACCCTCGAAAGAGCACAAAGACGCACCCAAAAACGGGATGTAATCGGGAAGTCGATTTTGTCTATCAAGATGACCCCCGGGTTGAGGTGGGACGTCGCGCCGAAACAATCTCGTGTTTTCCGCTCGAGGCAATCTGACCATCGGATGGGTTTCCGGCATGTTACGTCCCCCCGCGCTCGATCGCGGGTGCGCGATGGACGTGGATGCCTCTTTGGGGCATTCTCGCCCCATGGCACCCGACTGGCGACGGCACGACGTTTCGACGAAACTTGCGGAAGGACACACCTTCAAAATCGCGGCGCAGGTGGCCTCGATCTCGCGGATGACCCTTTGGCGATGGATGAATTCCTCACCCGAGTTCGCCGATGCGGTCGCGGCCTCACTCGAGGCGGGAAAAAAAGAGCGCACTTAACCGGGCGTGGCTTTATTCCCCCTTTCGTGGGAGACGGCCTCCAACGGACAAAGGACACGGGCAAGCTCCCCGGTTTGCCTATGGCCGGCGATGATCCCTGATTACACCCCAAGCGATTGTTTGAGTCGAGCGTCGTCTCCGTATCCGCCCCCCTCACGCCGCGAACACATACAGAAACTTCTGGAACCCGACGAAGACCTCTTGGATCTGCTTGGGCGCTCCGAGGTCCGCCACGGCGTCGGGGAGTGAGTCGTGATACTTGAGGCGGAGCAGCGGGGTGAGCTTCGCCTGATCCAGTTCCTCGACGCCGACGTTGACGTAGTGGGACAGGACGAAGTCGAGGAAGACTTGTTGCTTGGGGTTGAACTGGGCGCTGATCTCCACCTTCGCCTTGGACGCACGCTCTTTGCGGGTGATCGGAGGCATGGCGTAGGCGACGTAGGCCAGCACGTCGAAGAGGTCGCTCTTCTCGGCGTCGATGATCTTCTGCATCTCGGTCATCTGCTCGTGACCGAAACCGGCTTCGGCGAGTCCCTCCAAGAGGGTGGCGCGGGTGCCGGGGGCGCTCCACAGGGTGCGGAGTTCATCCTCGTCTTTGAAGAAGTCCGGGAGCTTGCCGAAGAGCATCTCCATGAACTGCGGGGCGGACATCGGCGTCCCGTCCGGGTGCCAGAAGCTCGTCATGGTCATGTGCTGGATGGTCCGTTCCTTGCCGTCGGCGAGCTTCACCTTCACCTTGTTCTTCCGCTGGCATTGGCAGGGTTGCATGCCACAGACGGGACACTTTTCCTTCGGGCATTCGCAGGGACTCAGCCCGCACTTGGTGCAGGGCTTCGGCGGCGTCTTTTCACACTCGCAGGGATGGGATCCGCACTTGTCGCAGGTTTCCGGTTCGATCGGTTCGCCATCCCACTCAGGATCGTTGAAGAGAAGGTGCGCCTTCACGAAGTCGTAAATCGTGAAGTAGTCCTTGCCGTCGTAGAGGCGGGTGCCGCGTCCGATGATCTGCTTGAACTCGATCATGGAGTTCACCGGACGCATCAAGACGATGTTGCGGACGTTGCGGGCATCCACTCCGGTGGAGAGTTTCTGGGATGTCGTGAGGATCGTCGGGATGGATTTCTCGTTGTCTTGAAAGTCCCGGAGGTGCTGCTCGCCGAGTGCGCCGTCATCAGCGGTGACGCGGTGGCAATAGTTCGGATCCTTGCGACTCGTGATCTGGTTGATGCAGTCGCGGACGAACAGCGCGTGCTTTTGAGTGGCACAGAAAACCAGCGTCTTCTCGCGCGGGTCGATCATGCCCATGAAGATTTCCACCCGTTTTTTCTCCCGTTCCTGGATTTCGATGTTGGTGTTGAAATCCGCTTCCTCATAGACCTTGCCCACCTCGATCTCACCCTCGATGACCGTGTCGTCCGAGGTGAAGGTGTAATAATCCATCGTCGTCTGGATCTGCTTCACCTTGAAGGGCGTGAGGAATCCATCGTTGATCCCGTTCTTGAGCGAGTAGGTATAGACCGGCTCGCCGAAGTAGGCGTAGGTGTCCACGTTGTCCTTGCGCTTCGGCGTGGCGGTCAGGCCGAGCTGCACGGCGGGTGAGAAATAGTCGAGGATGCCGCGCCAGTTGCTCTCGTCGTTGGCTCCGCCGCGATGGCACTCGTCGATGACGATGAAGTCGAAGAAGTCCGCCGGGTAGTCGCCGAAGTAGGGCGTGTCGCCCGGGCCGCTCATGAAGGTCTGGAAGATCGTGAAGAAGATGCTGCCGTTTTTCGGCACCTTGCCTTTCTTGCGGATCTCGTCCGGGGCGATGCGGACCAACGCGTCCTCAGGGAAGGCGGAGAAGGCGTTAAACGCTTGGTTGGCGAGGATGTTGCGGTCGGCGAGGAACAGGATGCGCGGGCGGCGTGTCGGCTCGCCAGAGAGGTTCCAGCGGCTTTGGAAGAGTTTCCACGCGATCTGAAACGCGATGAAGGTCTTGCCCGTGCCGGTGGCGAGCGTGAGCAGGAGGCGGAAATCCCCGGCGGCGATGGCTGCCAGCACCCGCTCGATGGCGATGTCCTGGTAGTAGCGTGCTTGGAAATAGCCGCCGCGGTCCTCGAACGGGATGGCCGCGAAGTAGTCCCGCCAGCGGTCCTGTTTGGCGAAGGTGCGGTTCCAGAGTTCGTCGGGCGTCGGATAGCGGGCGACTTCGCCCTCGACGCCGGTTGCCATGTCGATGCCGTAGATGCCCTGCCCGTTGGTGGAAAAGGCGAAACGGATCTGCATCTTCTCCGCATAGGCTTTCGACTGTGCCACGCCCTCGGTCACCGCCTTGGCCCACGCCTTGGCCTCGTTCACCGCCAGCTTGATGTTGCGGTAAACCAGCACGTAGTCCGCGATCTCGGGGGTGCCGCGCCTGCCGCGTCCTTCGATACGGCCCGGAGTGATGTGGTATTCCCGCAGGATGCGGCTGCCTTCCACCACGCCCCAGCCTGCGGCTTTGAGGGCGGGGTCAATGTGTTCGGCGCGGGTTTCGGCTTCGTTCATAGGGTGATTCAGGCTCTTGCTGGGAGATCATCTAACATTCCGATATCTCGCTGGCGAGACATGATTTCATCACGCACCCTGCCATTTCTTCAGCCGTGAATGACATTCGGCCTCAGGGAAAAAGCGGTCGAGACTGCGAAGATGCTCCAACTTCGCGGCTGCGATTCCGGGTGGCAGAAGTTTCTGTTCCACCAATTGATCGAAGATCCACAAGGTGCCATGGACTTCGATTAGCCTCTCATTTCCCGCCTTACGCAGCGGCTTGTCACCCGAGAGCAGCATCGCATCCAGCTTCAGGGCGAGAAACAGCACCGAGCAGTCATTGAACTTCGCCTTGCTGCCGATCTCCCGTTCCAGTTCGGAAACCGCCGTGATCTCCTCAAATGTCAGCCGATGTTCCCGCACCTGACCGCTCGCAAAATATGCCAGTGCCTGAACATGCCCGCCTTTTTTCAACTCCGCCCGGATGAAGTCCGTGGTGTGGGTCTCGATGCCCGTCTGAAACCAAAGGTC
>JBIPMR010000473.1:0-3907 GCA_044369025.1 Luteolibacter sp. | reverse complement strand
TCATCCTTGCTCGCGCCGGAGGTTTCGGCCCGTCGTCGCCAGTTCGTGAAGGTCTGAGAGGAGATCCCGCGTTGCCGGCAGAAATCCACTGTGCTGCCCTGGTAATTCTCAAACTCCCGGACGATGCGGGCCTTCTGTTCGTCGGTGTGGCGTGTGCGTGACATGCCGCAATCCTGGCTGGGTGTTGGCGGCGGCCTAGATTTTTCATACGGCGGACGCTCGGGGGCTTACGGCCTATCCAAGGGTCAATTGGGACAAGGCCTACGAGGAGTTCCGGGCTGCTGGCGAAAAGAGGCCGCGCCACGGCTGACCGCGATCACGCCAGCTTCAACACTGGGCTTTCAAACGGGCGGGCGAATTCCACCACCTTGTCGGTCTCGTGTTCCTGGATGCACACGAAGTCCTCGGCGAGGAGATCGGCAATGATTTGGCGGAATGCCTCGCCGCGGTGCTCGGTTGCGTCCCTGGGCGCTCGGGCGGCGATCAAGCACTGGTCCGGCCGGAAGTCGAGACGCTTGAGCCGCTTCATCCGCTGGATCCACTCGTCGCCGTGGTTGTAGATGTCCGTGGAAGTGGCGAGGTCGAAGTTCAGGGGGCGCAATGCCCGGTCCGCCCGGTGTTCGTCCTTGAGATGAGCGAAGGCGAAGGTGACCTGGAACTCGTCCGGGCCGATTTTGACGTTCTGCTTGTAGGCAGGCAGAAGCTTGGCCGCCCGCAGGACATTCTTGATGGCCTGCGCCATTTGTTGTTCACCCACCTGTTGTACGGTGAGCCCGTCCTGATCGATGAAACGGGCTCTCAGGGCGACAAGCACCTCTTCCATGTCCGCCGCCAGCCGGCGACCTTTGACCGGGTAGCAGAATATTCCTTCCCGCGGGCTGGTGATGGCGGCGAAGAGTCCGTCCTCCTTTTCTCGGAAAACCGGAAACAACGGCACGTTGTCGCCTAGACCCCGACCGCTCACCGCGTTGCGGATGCTCGCCAATTCTATTTCCAGCTTGGCGCGGGCTTCGCGATAGAGGGCTTTCCCGGCCTTGGGAAACATTGCCAGCACGCGAGCCGTCTTCCGGGCGTCCTGAAGCACGAAGTCGAACTGCCGCGCCGCAGGATCCAACGCTACCACGCCCATGGTCACGAACTCCTGCGTCTCCGGGAAGGGACGGAAGCCGATGGTGGCGAAATCGTAGGTGCGTTTCATGGAGCGGCGGGAAGGGACCAGTAGTCTGGGTTGGTGTCGAAGGACGATAGCACACTTTTCAAATCCACTTTGTCGAGCGTGCAGCGGCGATCTCCGTGGAAATCATGCAACCACTCCTCCGGGAGTTCGTCCCAAATGCGGTCGAGGCAGGTCGCGCCGGCCTCCAGCCAAGAGGTCATTTCCTGTCGCCGGGCAGATTCCCACGCGCTCCGGTGAGCCCGGAGGGCGTGATATTGCCAAAATTGGCCGGTATCGAAGTCGTCGTCAAAAGCGTTGTCGTGATCGAAAATCACCACCCGGCCGGGTTCGATCTCCCAAAGCAAGTTCGGATTGCCCCCGGTTGCGGTGAGCGCTCGGTCGGCATTGCGGATCCACCAATCGAAAAGCAGGATGCGGGAAAGCCTGCCATCCGGGTCGTCCGGAACGAATGCCAACGCGAGCCGTTCCGCAGGTTCCACCCGCCGGGAACCGAATGCCACGCCATGGCCGAGGTCGCGTTCCATCTCCGCATTGCCCGCCACCAGTTCGCGGGGAATCCGAACCTGGGCGACCTCAGCAGCGGCAAGTCCCATCTCCTGGGCCAGTCGTCCGGCAATCCACTCCTTTACCAAATGATTCCAGCCGATGCTCTTGAGCTTCACAAAATACTCGCCGCCATCCTCGCCGAGGCATCGGAACGGGCGACTTACGCCGTCTCCTTCCGTGGTCCGGCCTTCAATGGGGACGATGTCGATGGGCGTGGGCAAGATTTTTGAAAATGTCTGAATTGAAGGCGGAATTGTCGGTGAAGGCTCCATTATTGAATTCTTGAAACAACCATCGATCGATAGATTCCCGTCACGTTGTCGAGTTTGGCGCACACGTCCGAGATACTTTCCCGTAATTCCGGGTGCTTCTCGTGGATGTAATAACGGCGTTCGTGGATGAGGTTCCGGACGCGCTGGAGTTCAACGAGTTCGTCCGGCAGGGAGACTTGGAGGAAGGTATCCAATGTTCCGGCAGCTTGTGCGAGAGCGAGGTGAATGGCGATGCTGCCGCTGATGAGTTGGATTTCCGCATCACGAGCGGAAACTTCCGTGGCGACTTTCGTGTCTTTGCCCTTCCTTGAAAGACCCTGAAAAAATCCTAGCAACCAGTTCTCGCTCTCTTCTGTTTTCACCAAGCCGCCGACATGGTGTGAAATTTCCCTGCGCCAGGCGCTGCGGACTTCGAACAGCTCACGGCCCAAACGATGGAGTTCCCAGCGGGTTTGGTCGGTTTGCTCCATGTGAAGGATTTCCTTGGCCTGCCGATACGCGCCCTCGATGCGGGCCAGTTGATTGATGCGATGCGCCGCCACCAGAAAATCGACCTTGGCGTCCAACTTGTTGATCTTTTTCGCGATGTCTGCACCACTGATGATGTGGGCCACCGTCACAGCGGCGACAGTGAGATTGGCGGCGATTCGGGTGCCTTTGGCCAGCGGGCCAAGGAGTCGGGCATTCTCAGCGGCCTTATTGGCAGACCCCACCAATGTGGGTAGGCGGTTTCCTGCGGCATCCTTCATGAACCGCAGCTCCTTGGCCTTGAGCAGCTTCCTGCCTTCCTTCGAAAACTTGGCGACGAAGGTTCCTTTATCCATTACCAAAGTCGCCCCGGAGAAGGCGGACGCCAACACGTCTCCCCCGTGCGAGGCGATGTGCTTCACCAAATCAAATTGCACCTGTTTACCCAAATACCCGAGGAGAGGGGTGATTTGCATGGCCTCTTCGAACGAAACGGAAAGAAGTGTTTCTTGCCGTGGAATCACCATCGCGGCGACCTCAATGACTTTCGACTTTGACGCGGGCTTCGTGGATTTTTGAATTGCGTTGGGAGCGATCCGTTTTGCTGCCAGGTTGTTGCTCTTGGTCTTCTTTCTCGCTGTGGCGTTGACTGCCGGATCAACCGTGAGCACCGGGATCACTGCGGGAATTGGCTCTGAAACCGCCGGTTTGATTTTGGTTCGAACCGAGAACACAAACTCCTCCTTGCATTCCCCGCATCGCACTTTTTTGGGCTGGGGATTCAGGCGGATCCGATTGCCGGTTCCGCACTTCGGGCATTTTCTAATTACATGATCTTTGGTTTGTTTGGCGGCCATCAGATTCGGAGCGGTTGCAAGGTTTAACGATAAAGGGCCAAGTCTGCTCAAACTTTTGTCCGGCGACCTTTCTTGGGTGGGGCGGCCGGTCCGGTGGCTCTGAAACGCTCCAACAACGCGCTCGCCGGTTCGTCGTTGGGGTCTTGGGGGACGAGTTCGCCGCGGAAGGCTTTGGCGAGGGTGGCGGGGGTCAGGCGCTCGACGGTCTTTTGCGCGGTGGCGAGGCGGGCTTCGATCCGGTCGGCGAAGGCGAACAGGTCTTCGACTCGGCGGACGATTTCTTGTTGTTCGGGGAGAGTCGGAAGCTGGAACTCAACAGCGGCAAATCGACCAGCTCCAAGATGAGCGATATTCGTCGTGATAGACCCTTCTTCGGAAAATCGACCCGAGTGCATGTAGTGCCTGAAAACTAGCAGAGCGTAGTTGCGATTCAAAATTTCCTGCTTTGCTCGGAATCGAATCAAGGTGTTTGTGAAGCACGCTCCGGGCAATTCATCTTTATACATTGCAGGTCGTCCAAGGTATTGGGGGCTTTGCCCTTCACACAATAGGATGTCCCCGTAAACCAATTGGTATCGTTCGAAATC
>JBIPMR010000472.1:0-3910 GCA_044369025.1 Luteolibacter sp. | reverse complement strand
CCTCCACAGCGCCACCTCCATCGCGCGGGCCAGCGATCTCACCGCCATTCCCGGCGGCGACCTCCTGCTGCTTTTTCCCGTCAAGGCCATCACCGCCGTGCCGATGCGGGTCGCCAGCGATGATGATGCGCTCTTCGGCGATCTCGCCACGCTGCATGCCGAGCGCCTCGGCCTCCGCCCGGACCCGATGGCGGGCCAGCTCACCGATATTTTCGTCATCGCCCGCGAAGCGGAAAACACCGCCCTGCTTTCCGTCCTGTTGCGTGCCCCTGGCGACGGCGAAATGCCTACCCGCGGACCGAAAAGCTTCGATATTTCCCCACGCGCCTATCCGCTCACCGGCGATTCCATCGCTGTTTGGAAAGAATTGGGGCGCTGGGTCTTCGCCATTTCCCAACAGGGAAACCTCGTTTACTGCCAGGCCACCTCCGTCGAATCCGGTAGCCCGGATGACAATGTCGCCCGCGAAATCCGCCTCGCGCTCATGCAGCTTGCCATGCAGGGCCTTGAAATGCAGCCCACCCGCGTGGTCCTCTGGAGTGGCACCGAGGGTGTCAGCGCCACCGCGCTCCGCGCCGCTTTCGGGCTCCCCGTCGAAATTTCGGCCCGCCCCGCGCCCGTCATTCCATCGCCGCTCAGCAAACTCCTGCCCGCCGACGTCCGCGCCGCCCGCCGCGAAGCCCGCAAGCGCCAGAACATCCTATTCGGCGCTGCCGCCGTCGCCTTGCTTTACCTCGGCCTCATCGGCTGGTTCGGCTACGGCCTTTGGAAAGACAGCCAGGAAACCAAAAACCTGCTCATCCAGGCCGAGCAAGCCGCCCCCGAAGGCGAGGCCTACGCGCTGCACATCGCCAAATGGGACGAACTCGCCCACGCCATCGAGCTCACCCACTCGCCGGTCGATATCCTCAAGCGCATTGCCGACAGCATCCCGCCCAACAGCGGTCTGCGCCTCCGCACCGCCGACATCAGCGCCACCGACATCAAGCTGATGGGCGAGGCCCCCCAACTTCAGGCCGTCAACACCTTCAGCCTCAAGCTTTCAAAAAGCAACGACCTCGCCCAGTTCGACTGGCAAACCCCGGAGCCCAACCAGTCCACCCGCGGCTGGGAATTCGTCTTCAGCGCCGAAGTTTCCGCGCTGGAATCCCAGCCCTGATTTCTCCCACTGCCACCGACAAAACCCGCCCGCCCCGGCATTCTAAAGTCAGCGCTCCGTCCTCCACGTTTCCTCTCTGCCATCCTCCATGTCATCCCGCGAAAAAAAACTCATCCTCTTCTTCGGACTGGCGGGCTTTATCATTCTCAATTTCCTCGCTTTCGGCTTTTTCAAAAACAAGCGCCTGGATGTGGATCGCGAGCGCGCCCTCGCCATCCAGAAACTCGAAACCGCGGAAATGTTCAGCGCCAGCCGCGAGCAGGTGACCGACCAAATGGACTGGCTCGCCGAACACGAGCCCGAGCCCACCGCCAATCAGGACGTCCAAACCCCGCTCCAGCAATTCGCCGAGCGCGAGGCCAAGTCCACCGGACTCACCATCAAAACCCAGAAGCCACTCCCGACCGACGCCACCGAGGGCCGCAACTACCACCGCGCGAAAATCCAGTTCACCGTCACCGGCACCGAAGAATCCCTTTACCGCTGGTTCGACCGCCTCAACACCCCCGAGCAATTGCGCATCGCATCCCAGATCCGGCTCTCGCCCAACACCCAGGACGACACCAAAATCGATTGCACTGTCACCGTCGAGCAATGGTTCATCCCGCCGCCGCCCGCCTGATCCGCTCCTTCACATCCAATCTCAAATCCCGAATTTGAAATCCTCCATCTCCATTCTTTCCTGCCTCGTCCTCCTCACCGGTTGGGCGGTGGCGCAGACGCCGAAAAAGGCGCCGCTCTCCAAATACACCACGCTGTGGACCAATTCGCCGTTCACCTCCAAGCCCCCGCCGCCGGAAGCCGGGCCGGAGAGCAACCCGCTCGACGACTACGCGCTGGCGGGCGTTTCCCCAATCAGCGGCGGCTACCGGGTCACCCTGATCCACAAGAAAACTCCGGACCAGCGCATCACCGTCGATACCGACAACCCGAAGTCCCAATTCAAGGTCGTCAGCGTTTCCCGCAAGCCCGGCGACCCGATGGGCACCACGGTCACCCTCACCAATGGTAATCTCAAGGGCACCGTCAGCTACGATGACAAGCTGCTCACGCTCGTCGCCGCTCCCAAAGTTGCCGCCCCGCCGCCCGGCTTGCAAGTTCCCGGCCAGCCCCAAGCTCCGCCCGGCCAGCCGCAACCGCAGCGCCAGCCGCGTCCACGGGTCGTTCCGCCACCCCCGGCTCAACCGGGTCAGCCCGCCCAACAGGTCCCGCCCGGCCAGCCGCAGATCCAGCAAGGGCAACCGGCCCAGCAAGGCAACCAGCGCCCGGAGCGCCGTCGCAATTAATTCTCCAATCTGAAATTCCCACCTTTTCCATGTCAGTTCCACGCTCCATCGCCTTCCTCTTCCTCGGCCTCGCCGCCGCTTCCGCCCAGGAACCCGTCGAAGCTCCGGCCGTTCCTGTCGCCCCGCCCGGCGTCCCGGTTCCCGGCGTCGCTCCCGTTCCGGCCGCCGGTGTGCCTGCCGCCCCGCCCTCCGCCAATCTGGGCGAAACCAAGATCACCGAGCCCATCGAAGAGCCGAAACTCAGCGGCGACGCCCTGGCCGCGCTCTACGGGAAATACACCGGCCGCCGGGTGATCGTCTCCAGCGCCGCCTCCACCGCCGAATTCCGCTTCGTCCAAGATGCTTCTCCCAAGAACCCGCTGACCTACGCCGAAGCCGCCGAACTCCTCCGAATCGCCGCCACCATCGAAAACTTCGTGTTCGTCCCGGACGCACAATACCCGAATCTCGACATCCTGACGCTTTCCACCAGCGGCATCCGCCCCACCGGTCGTGGCGTGGATGTTTACAACGAAAACTCTGTCCTCCCCGAAGGCGACGCCGTCATTTCCTATGTGATGAGCCTCAATTACATCAAACCGGCCGAGGCGGTCAACACCTTCACCCAGATCATCGGCCAGTTCGGCGCTTATGGCTCGATCGCCCCGGTTCCCAACGCCGCCGCCGTCGTGATCACGGAAAACACCTCGCTCATCCGCAAGCTCATCGACCTGAAAAAGGAAATCGACAAACCCTCGTCCCAAGTCGGAACCCGCTTCATCAAAGTCCAATACGCCGACGTCACCGAGATCGCCGCCACCCTCACCGAACTCCTCACCGCCCAGCAAACCGCCCAGACCACCGCAGGCATCCAACGCGCCGACAACACCCCCGCAGCTCCTCCCGGCGGCGCCGTTGGTGCTGATGGCGGCCAGTCATCCGGCAGCGGCGAGGCCACGCCGGTGCAAATTATCCCGGATCCCCGCACCAACCGCATCTTCGCCATGGGCCGCCCGGTCGATCTGTTGTTCGTCGAAGGCCTCGTCCGCGAGTTCGATGTGGAAACCAGCGAGAAAAACTTCCTGCGCCGCAAGCTCCGTTTCCTCACCGTTTCGGAATTCCTGCCCATCGCCGGCGATGCCCTCACCCGCGCCTTCTCCGGCACCGGCGATAGCGGAGCTTCCAGCCAAGGGGGTGGCAGCGCCCGCACCAATCAGACCGGCAATACCGGCAGCACCGGCAGCACCGGTCGAACCGGCAGCACGGGCAATACCGGCCGATCCGGCGGCAGCACCAACTTCGGCGGCAGCTCCAGCGGTGGCTCCAGCAGCGGCGGCGGCGGAACGGGCAATGCACTCAGCGATCCCACCACCAGTTCGGCTCCGGAGTCGGTCCTCGTCGGTCGCACGTTGCTCGTCGCCGACAACATCACCAACTCGATCGTCGTCCAAGGCCCTCCCTCCGGCCTCGAAATCATCGAGCGCCT
>JBIPMR010000471.1:0-3932 GCA_044369025.1 Luteolibacter sp. | reverse complement strand
GACTTGTTCGTCATCGTAATAAAGAACCTCGAGGAGTTCGACAATGGACGTCCAGATCTGGTCCGCGAATCGCTCGGATTTCTGGCGGCGGCGCGCCGTGGCCTGAGCGAGACCGAACTCCTGCAGCTTCTGTCCGACCATGATGATCCGTCGACTCATCCTCTGCCGCGCGCCTTGTGGTCTCCGATCTTCCTTGCTCTTGAAAACTCTCTCGTCGAACGAAATGGGCGACTGGCCTTCTTTCACGACTTCCTGAGGGACGCGGTATGGCAGGAATACCTCGACGAGGAATGGGAGCGCCGCAGGGTGCATTCGCGCTTCACGACCCTTGCTGACCGGTTGCTTCAGGGGAGATCGGCTGGTCCAAGCCTCGACTACTACCTTGCGAGATATGCGAGCTATCATGCGGGAGCCCTCGGCGATTTGATGGGGCTGGCGAGGCTCGCCGTGGCCTTCCTGCCCGCAAGATTCGCAATGCTATCCCATGCGGATGGTGTTCGCCTGACGTCCGAAGCCTTTGCCGCATTGGGAGCGGAAAGCCGCTTTTACGACGAACCTTTGTTCCTCGAGAATATCGCAGTTCTTCTTGAAACCCTGGCAGCGCCAGAGGTTGCCAGGACCACCTGCCACAGGCTCTTCCGTTCTGGAGATGGATGGCGCCATGCCTTCACCGGCCCCGGGCTCGACGGCCGGGGTGCCACCTATGTCTTCGCAGGCGAGTGGGCGAAATGGGTGGGGGAACTTTTGGTGGATGATGCAGCACTGGAAATCGACTTCATGATTGAATCGATGAAGGACATCGATGGCGGACTTGCTCAGGCGGCGATCTATGCGTTTAAATACGCGATCCTCGCGGATCCCGACCGCTTCACGATCAGCCTCCTCGAGCAGGTCTTCTCTGGCTGGCAGGAGAACCGACTCATGCTGACCACCCTTTTCATGCAGTTGGCCATCGATGGCCTTCACCTACCGGTAGTCGATGAGTTCGAGCGTTTCTGGAGCATAACGTGGGAATACAACGAGGTCGAACTCAGGTTGCTAAAGGGCGCCCTCGCATTCCGTGGCCTCCCCAGTCCACATCGGGATGAGGGTGCGGCCGTGTTCTTCCGAGAACTCGAACAACGGCGCTCTTGCCTCGAGCCTTCGCCGGCATGTTTCGCCTCGCGACGCATCTTGGACAACTTCTGGTCTCTGGGCCAGTCCGGAGACAGCCTGTCGGAGGACCTGAGGACCTGCCTCCACGAGCGGCACGGGAAGGAGATTCTCGAACTCCTCCTTGAATCCCCATTTTGGGAGGTTGGGGAAAAAGCAGCGGAGGTCCTTTCCGAGGAGATGGATGGTTGCGAAGCTACGCAAGATCGAGTATCGGAGCTTGCCCACGATATCGATGGCAATGCCGCTTATGCCGCCTACACGGCCTTTACGATTCGGGCATTGCGAGCCGGAAAAAATGAAGAGTTTCACCACCTCGTCGATTCCTGCTCGCTTTCATTGAACTGCCAAGTTCGCGGCCAAGCCGCCGAGTCCCTGATGTCATTTCTCCGCGACTGTGGAGATTCGACTTTGAGGGAGCAATTCACGCGTGCGATTCCTGCGCTTCGGCGTTTCCTCCACGATACCGATATCTGGCCCGTGCAGGAGACCTTGCACAACCTCCAAGCGCTCGATGAGCGCCTTGCCAAGGTCGGAGTCGACTGGCGAGCCCTGCTGAAACCCAACGAAGCCCCAATCATATCCTTTGTCCCAGATTGGGAAGAGATCGGGGCGGATTGGATGGTTTTTGAGGAAATCGCCCGCCGCCGAAAGAATGCCGAGCGGAACCAGCGATCCATCTCCCCATGTAGTTTGGGCAATCCATCAGAGAAGTCCGAATAGAAAACGTCAATTCATGAAAATCCGCAGCTCCATCCTCCTCTTGGTCCTTTCCTCTCTGTGTGCCTTCCTCGCCGCCTTCATCGGTTTTGGCCAAGTCCCGGATGACTACAGTCTTTCCACCCGGGTCTATCTGGCGTTGCAGTTGTTCACCTTCCAGTGCGGTGATGTTGAAGGGCCGGTTCCCCTTGGCGTGGAGGTCGCGCGCTGGCTCGCGCCGGCGACGACCTTGGGAGGTGTTTATGCGGCGGCACACGCTTTCTTCGCCCGGGTGTGGGGTGGTCTCCGTCTGCGTTGGATCCGCGGGCACACGATCATTTGCGGTGGTGGCGAGAAAGGTTCGGCCCTTGCGGCCGAGCTGGCGAGTTCTGGCGATGCAAGCGTGGTGGTGGTGGATCCCGGCGAGTCCGAGCAGTGGGCTTCATTGCGCCGCGAAGGAGTGCTCGTCTTGCGAGGCTCCGGAGGGGATGCGGAGGCGATGGCGCAGGCCGGTTTGGCCCGCGCCGCGCGCTTGGTCTGCCTGACGGGTGACGACCGCAGCAACATCGGGATGGCGCTCGCAGCTGCCGAGATGTTGCCCGTCGAGCGTTCCGAGGAACCTCTTGAGATTCATGCCCATGTGGCGGATGTGGGGCTGCGTAACATCCTGCAGCGAAACCAGCTGTTGGATTTGAGGAACGACCGGCGTCACCGGATTCGTCTGTTCAATTGCCATGCCAGTCGTGCCCGGCTGACGTTTGCCGAGAACCCGCTCGAAGGGGATTCGCAAGGCGGTCTTCATGGGGATGTTCATCTGGTGGTGGGTGCCTTGGGCCCCGCGGAAAAGGCTCTGGTTGTCCACGCGGCCCAGATCGGACATTTTCGGGATGGCGGGAAGGTGAAGGTGCATTTGGTTTCCGTGCGTGCGAAGGCCGATGAGGCGGCATTACTCAAGGAATACACCGGATTTCGCCGCTGTGCGGAGCTGGAGGCTTCGGCAATTGCCGAGAACGATGACTTCGTCGAGCGGGTCGCCGAGCTGGCCGACGGGTGGAACCGCGACTCCGTGGTGACCGTGCTTCCAGGCGGCGCTGCCGAGTCGGCCCTGGCGGAAGGCTTGCTCTTGACCGAGCGCCTGAAGGTCGTGACCCGGCTGCGCGTGCTGCTCGATGCCGCAGACGACAGTCCGATCCGGACTCTCGTGGGAAAGAATTCAGCGCTTGCCACACGCATCCGCTTTCTGCCCCCCCTGCTTGAGGCGGTTGGCAAGGACGTCGTGTTTCAGAACGGACTGGATGCGGTTGCCCGCAGGATTCATGAGACTTGGAAACGTGGAACCGACGAGCGGATCCTCAAGGCAGAGGCCGCTGGTGACCTTCAGGACGCCGCGAAGCATCGTGAGAAGGATACCTATCGCGACTGGGACGATTTGACCGAGGAGCAGAAGGACGTGAACCGGTTGGCTGCCGATCACATTGCGGTCAAGTTCCGTGCCGTAGGGGTCGACAGGGACTCAGGGCCTTCGCTCCGTGCGGCGTGGGATGGCCTCGACGCCCGGCAGCTCGACATGCTGTGCCGCATGGAACACGAGCGGTGGGCGGCACCGCTGTGGATGGCGGGATGGAGAGCCGGCGAGCGCAACGACGTGCTCGGGATTCATCCCAATCTCGTATCTTACGACGAGCTCGACGAGGGCACCCGGAACTACGACCTTGAACAGGTCAAGATGGCTGCATCGTATCGGCTCGGCGCGTAACTGGGCACCGCGCCATCCCACTGCCAGAACGAATGCCAACCAGAGTCATGGAAGTTGTTTTCAGCACCGAGATTTGTGACAGTAGCCATCGCTGCCACTGCCTGGAGATCTGCGTGGGTGACGCCACCGTCCGACAGGGTTTGCAAGGCTTCGAGAACCGGCTGGACCAGCGCGATGATTTCCCGACTGGAGAACCAAGTCGGCATTTCAGACCGCCCTTGGATCATCGTCGTCAGACTCACAGACCTCACTAAACGACCTCGATAAAGCCGAAGAGGTGAGCAAGTTAAGATCCCCCTAAATGACGGTTTTACCGCCGGTTTTC
>JBIPMR010000547.1:0-3622 GCA_044369025.1 Luteolibacter sp. | reverse complement strand
CCCGTTCTGGTTCGCGAATCCACCGAACATGTCGATTTCTCCACTGATATTCGGAGTCGGGGTCTGGCCGCGATAAATGATCGTTCCCACTCCCGAGTTCTGGGTGAAATTCAGGGCGGTATCGGGCGCGCCGCTTGCATTGAAGCCGAGCGAGACCCATGCCGTCGTGCCTTCCGCGATGGTCAGGGTGAGCTCGAACTTGCCATCGGGTTGGCCTTTCGCGTTGTTGATGTAGCTGCCGATGTTGAGGAAAGCGTTGCTATTGGTGGCCGCACCCACAGCGCCGTTCTCAAGGAATCCGGCTCCCGCACCCCAGACGGCGGAGCCTCCGGCAGTGGTGATGGCGGCGGCGAAGACATCGGCGGATGTTCCATTCAAGGAGGAACTGGAAGCGCTGAAATTCTCGACCACAAGCGGGACGGCGGAGCTGGTCGTGAAGGCCCAGGCGGAGGTGCCGGTGATGGCCGCCAAGGGATTTCCGGAGAGATCCAGAACCGCACCGGCCGGCACGTTGACGTAGTAGGCGGTGGCGGGATCAAGCACCACGGACCGGACCAATGCCACTGAACGGCCGAAACTTACAACTGCCCCTGGCGTGGAGACATTGATGGATTCCACCACGCTGTTGTCGCTGGCTTTGTGGAGAGTGACCGTGCCGCTGCCCACCTGCACGGGCTCGTTGAACTGGGCCAACAGGCGGGTGCCCACCTGCGGTCTGGCCAACCCGGCGGGGCTGACACTGACCGGAACCGGAGCAGTCCCATCGGCCGTGAAGCTCCAGCTCGTGGTGTCTGTGATCCCGGCAAAGGCGTTGCCCGAAAGATCGGTCACGGCGGTGGGCGCAATCTCCACATAGTACTCAACTCCCCCGACGAGGTCCGCACCGGGGTTGATGGTCAGTTGGTTCGTGGCGAAACCGAGTTGCGGCGAGGAAGCCACGTCGAAGGTTTCCACCGTCGAACCATCCGAGGTCCGCTTGAGGACGATGTTTCCCGTGCCCGCTTGCACCGCTTCGTTGAAGGTTGCCACCAGATTGCCACTGACGAGCACATCCAGCGCATTGTCGGCAGGGACCGTGCTTGAGAGGGTCGGCGGGCTGACGTCGGTGCTGAAGCTCCAGCTCGTCGTGTCGGCGATACCTGCGAAAAAGGTGCCCCCGGGATTCCGCACGGCCGCGCCATCGATCTGAATGTAATACTCGACCCCCGCTTCAAGATTGACGGTCGGGTCGATGGTCATATCCGCACCGCTGAAGGTCACGCGGGTTGTGGTGGCCATATCAAACGATTCCACCAGGGTGTCACCTACCGTCTTCTTGATGGTGATGGAACCCGTTCCCGCCTGGACGGTCTCGGTGAAGGTCGCCACCAGGTTTCCTCCGATCGCCATGTTCGTGGCATTGTCGGCAGGGTTCTTGAAAGAGATCGATGGCGGTGCCAGGGTGCCCGAGAAGCGGACCTTCCCAAGGCCGATGCCGCCCGTGTTGCCATAGTGGCTATCGACGCGGATGGCGACGAACCTGCCGACGGTGCCGGGCGCGAAGTTGAAGACCTCGCCGATGTAGGTGTCGGTGTTGGGGGCCTGCAGCAGTGGCTGGTTGTCGAGCGCGACGGTCCACGGGTTCGAAGTCCCCGGGTTGAATGCCACCGAAGTGGTAAGCGCGCCGCCAAGATCACTCACGCTCGTGAGGTTGATGGGCGTGCCGACCACCGTGCCGTCATTGGTATCCGCCGCCGAGTTGCGGACCAGGATGTCGAACTGGCTCACGCCGCGGGTGGCGAGATTGGCCGAGCCGTTCAGCCATTGGAAATTCCACAGCCGCACGGAGGTGATGTCGTAGGCGGCTCCCAGATCCGCCACAACCCAGACCTTGCCGCTTGTCATCACCGTGGCCAACGTGTCCGGGGTCGTAACCTTGGAAGAAGTGAGCCAGTACTTGTTGTCCGCACCAGCCGTCTCGCCCGGAGCTGCACTCGTCGTGTTCTGATTGTAGAGGAGCGTCTGCCCTGCATCCATGCCGGTCGCGTTCTCCAAATTGGAGGCGAGGCGGAGATTATTGAAGGCATTCGACTGCTTCCATTCGATGTTGGCGGCATCGATAGCCTGGCCGTGGGCGGCCGACATCAGAACGAAGTTCGATGCCACGAGTGGGAGAAATAGGTTGGGCTTCATTTCGGGTTCTTCTGCGCTTCGCCGTAACGATGGGAGGCCTTGGGAACCTCGACAAAACTGCAAGGTCACTAGACCGATCCGGGCTCGCGCGCGCAATGCCCGGATGCGTATATGATTTACCCTTTTGCGTCAGGGCGAAGGGTGACCCCAACCGGAAGAGACGGCTCAAGGAGTCGTCTGTGCGGAAAGACGGCTGAAGAGTTTGACCCCGGACCCCCCGGTGAGGGTGTGAACCACGGACACGATTCCGCTTCCGTCCGGTGGCGAGGGGGCGATGCCAACCCTCGTCCCACCGGCATTCGCTTCTCCGGCGGATCGCCATTCCGCGAGATCGGTGGACCATTCGTAGGCGTAGGAGACATTCTCCGCGAGATCCGGGTTGAGCGGGTGGCGGAAGGTCAGCGAGGAGGCGGTGGGAGTGACTCCGCTGATGCCGGTGCTTGGTGCGTTGGGGCTCGTGCCGAAGACGTGCTCGATGCCGTTGGCCATGCCGTCCTGGTCCGGGTCATCGAGGAAATCCTGATCCACGGGGTCGAGGCTGAAGCCCGCAATCCACGATTCGAAGGTGAGCGCCGCAACCGCGGGGAGCACTTGCTCCAGCGCCAGGTTGGTGATCGCACCCGTGAAGGGATTGGCACCGGAGATGAGGATCGAGCCGAAGTCCCGGGCGCTGGTGTAGGTGAAGCTGCCGATGGTTCCGAGCACGCTGTCGGACCAGGTCACCGTTCCGAAATGGTTGGTCCCGTTGTATCCGCCGCCCGGGGTGAGATCCAGGGTGATGGTGACCGCGCGGGGACCGGTGTTGCCATCCGGGCCGTCCACGGAGTTGGTGTTGCTCGTCCCTCCGAACAGGTCGAGTTCGCCATTGGCGCTGGGAGCGGCGACGCCGGTCTGGCTCCGATAGATGAGGGTGGCGACTCCGGTGGTGGTGACGCCTGATCCGGTGTTGGTGAAGTTCTTCAAGGTGCTTGGCACATTCTGGCTGGCGAAGCCCAGGGTGAACCAACTGCCGGTGGTAGGTGCCAGCGTGGCGGAGAGTTTGAATTTCCCTTCCGGCTTGCCCTTGGTGCTGTTGATGAAAGTGCCGAGATTCAGATGGGCGGACCCGTTGCCGCCGCTGGCCGCACCGCCTTGAAGGAAGCCGCTGGCAGCAACCCAGTTGGGGGAACCGCCGGCCGCGGTGATGAGAGGCGAGAAGGTATCGGCGGAGCTTCCATGTAAAGCGGTGGCCGTACCTCCGAAGGCTTCCGTGATTAGAAAGGTGGAGCTGTTCTCGATCAGGATATTTGCCTCCACCGGCGAGCTGAGAACGTAACCACTGCCGGCAGCCGCGGCGATCCGGAAGGTCTCGTTGGGTTCTCCGAGGCTGTCTGCCAGCAGAACCAAATCGATGGCGGCAAAGTTTTTCCCGGCCGGGATGGTGATGGATGCAGGGAGCGACAAGAAGTCG
>JBIPMR010000470.1:0-3944 GCA_044369025.1 Luteolibacter sp. | reverse complement strand
GCCCGCACCCAAGTGGTTGCGGCGCATCCTCAAGGGGTCGGGGGAATGAACGGCTAACCACATTTTCAGGTAGCTTCACGCGAACCCGCACACGCGTTCACGGAATAACGGACCGGCCGGAAATGGGATACGTTTTTCCTGTTGCTGCGACCTATCCCTCCCCCCAAGGAAACTCGCGAACAACAGTCCCCCGAACGGGAAACCCGGTGGAACCCGAAGGCAGCCTCTCCCCCCATGCGCTTCGGTTTCGCGACAGAGTTGGCGGAAAAGCGGCCAGTGCAAGGGGAACGTTTCGTATTGGCACAGGCGGAGCATCATTTCATCGATGGCGCAGGTGGTGTCAGAAAGCCGTTTGAGCGCGAGCGGATTGGCAAATGCTTCGCGGATCAACGGCAGGTGGGGGCCAATCACCCGCGGCGTGATGCGCGAGAACAGTCGGACGGCTTGGCGGGCGGGCGGTAGGCCGATACGCTCCATCCATTCCCGGCGCGGTAGGCGTGCAAGGCGGGTGACGGTTTCCTGCCATGAGGGATCGCTGGTATCGTCCAACTCCGTCAAGAGACCCGGCGTGCAGAACAGAGTGGCGATTGATTTCGAGGAGATGAACAACTGGCGGCACTCCGGGATCTGCCAGTAATGGAACAGGCGCAGACGGCAGATTTGTCCCGAACCGAGGATGTTCTCGGCGACATCCGGATCGAGTGAAAGTTTTCGCGCCCATTCCAGTCTCTGACGTGCATAGGCCGCCCATTGTCGTTCCTCGCGCCGTTCGAGAAGCATCTGGTTCGAGGCGGGACGGACGACGGGGCCATCGAGGGGGAATTTCCAGTCAATGGTTTGGCGCGACCTCGTGATGCCAACTAACCACCAACATGTCGCCTCATCGAACTCGACAGGCGTGAGGTGGCTGCAATCGTCATCCGGACAACGCTGCCAGTAAAGGGAGCGACGAATGCGCTCGGAGTGGGTAGCAACGGAGGATTGGGCGAGGTCTTCTGAACGAATGACTTCATTGAGTCTCACCCGCACTTCGCGGAAATCGACATCGCGCATCTCGCCGGGACGGTCGAGATCGGCCCGGACTGTGATGTCATTTCCCCGGAGCTGGATGTCCCAGGTGATCGGGCGCAAGGGCAGGCCGGGGGCGGGGCGCAGAGTGGCACGCCAGATCAAGTGCCGGTCGTCCATGTGCAGGAATTCGGGGCGGGGCGGGAGGGTAGCCGGGAACGGACCGGCAGCAGCGCGTGGGGCATGTTGACGCGGTCGCCGGTTTTTGGCCCGTTTCATGGAGGTGTGATCAGGCTGCCGGAAATTTTCAGGTGCGGCAAGACGGCTTGCATTTTTGATCGTGAAGGTTGATGGGTGACTCCTGTTGGAGTGTTTGGGCCGAGAGCTAAAAACCAAACACCCGCCGGATCACGCGGACCCGGCGGGCTTGGGTTGGTTTTCTGAATCATGCGGCTCGTTGCACGTCCGCTACCGTCATCCCCGGCAGCCACGCCATGCACTCGTTCTTGAACTGGCACCACGAGCACTGCATCCCGGGTTGCGGGTGGTAGCGGTTGCTGGCGATGCCTTCGACGGCGGTTTCCAACAGCGCGACGACCCGCTGCTTGCGGCGGGCGTCGGCGGGCGGACTGGTCACCCGGATGGTCTGGGGCTTCTTGGTTTTGACCAGGAACACCAGGTCGAGTGAGGGCGGGGTTTCGCCGGTGGCGGCCTCCATCAGCAGTTGATAGCTGACGAGCTGGATTTCGTGGTCGAAGGCTGCGTTTGCCTCATCGGGCTTGGCGGCGGCGGATTTGAAATCGACCGGCGTGAAGTTGCCTTCGACACCATCGCGCCCGTCAACGGGACCGACAGGCCGGCGGTGTTCTCCGTGAGCAACACTTTGACCGCGCGGGGTTTTTCCTTCATCGCTTCCGGGGAATCGAGGTAGGCGGCGACCACGCGCAGGCCGTCGAGGCGGAGGAAGGCGAGGTCGTAGGCGTTGGCGATGGCTGCGGGCGAATCGTCGCCACCGCGCCAGCGGGCGAGGTGGAATGCTTGCAGGGCGGCATGCACCGCCTTGCCGAGGTGAAGCGCGGCGGGGGTGGCTTTCCGGATGCAGGCGACCCGCTCGAAGTAGAACTTGAGCGAGCAGGCCAGATAGGCTTTCGCCGCCGTCGGGCTGATGTGGTCCGGCAGGCATTGCGCCCAGGGTGTCAGCCCGGTGGTGAACGGCGATTCCGGGGGAGTGACGGTCGCGATCATGCGGCGTCCCTCCTTCCGTTGGCCCCGCTGTAGGCGGAGCCGTTGCGGCGCTTGTTGTTGCCCTGACGGTCCGAGCCGCCGTGGGTGTCCAACAATTCGTCGATGCGTCCGGAGGCTTCCACCTTGTGGAGGACGCGCAGTCCGCTCGGGTCGCGTCGGGATCGCGGCTGTTACGGTGGGGAACAACATCCTCGCCGACGCTGGGAACGGCGACAAGCAAGAGAACATCCACGAGAGCTTCGCGCAACAGGTCGTCGGCGAGGCGGGTCAATTTGAGTCCGCAGGACCAAGCCGATGATCCGCCTGCGGCTGATGGGTTTGTGCGGGATGGGGCGTTCGATGAGGGCGGAGACGAGGTAGCCTTTCCGATGGAGGTCACATGGGGAACGAGCAGACCCCCTGTCGTCGCTGGATGTGACGGGTCAGTGGACGGCTTGCCAGTTCCGGATGTAGTCTTTCTGTGCCGGTGTCTGCGGCGATTCCGGGTGAATGCGGACTTTCGGCATGTGGCTGGCATACAGGTGCTGGACGCGCGCCAAAGCGGATTCCGGATCATACCCAGATTCCCGGAGCCAGCAGCCGACGACCGTGCCCGTGCGGCCGATTCCTATCCAGCAATGGACATAGACCGCCGGAGCACGCCTGCTAGATTCGCGGATGTGTTTCAGGATCGTCTGCATGGTTCCGCCGGCCCCGGGGATTCCCATGTCGGCAATCGGCAGGGAAATCCTGCGCAGTGGACTGCCGGCCTCCACCTCCAGTTCTGCCAGCAACTCTTCATAAGGAGCCATCCGGTCGGCCGGAGCGGTGAGATCCACGAAGGTGCGGATGCCGAGGGTGATGAGGGATCGCAACCTGATCCTGGCCACATCGGGATTCCGGTCACCGGGATACTCGCCGCCGTAGAGTGTTCCGGCCTCGATGGGATAATGCTGTGGGATCATGGGGAATTGAATGTTAGGGGGTGGTCGGCGGATTCCAATCTCAGCCAGTTTTGGCCCACCACTTCATCCCACGTGCGATACGGCGCAGGCGGGAGGTAGGCCGCGCGATGCGGGTCGTAGCGGCCTTCAAATCCAGTTAGGACGGCCATCGAATCGGTGGCGGCGGCTTTGACGCCGTCGTCGGTGCAGCGGCTGCCGCCGAAGTAGTCGTTGCCCGGCCAGGAGACATGGTCCCAGGCGACGATGCTGAACAGGACGCAGCCGGAGAAATCATCGCCGCCTTCGGCATAGGCGGGCGGCGGGCAGAGTTGGGATTTTCCGGTGTTGCCCTGAATCAAGGGCCGGACCATCAGGGAAATGCCGTGGATTTCCTGCCGCCTGTTGGAGCCCTCGCCGTAGGGATCGTAATAGACCGCTTTGAGGTGGGGAAATGATGCGCCATGCCGGGTGAGAAATCGTTCAAGCGCCGTCCGCAACCCGGCTCCGAGCCGACCTGCGAAAGGGTCTGCGAATTGGCCGCAACCGAGGCCGGGGATGGTCAGCAACGCTTCTTTGCCTTGGGAAAATGCCGTGGCATTCACGTGATGAAACACTGGCAGCAGGCGCCGTGCATAGAGGCCATAATAGCCTTCGCGATGGAATGTCCCATCGGCCAGAGTCACCTCCGCGAAGATTTGCGGCGGCTTGGTGTTGAGAAGCGCGTCGAGAAACCCGGCCTCCGTCAGCGTCGCCAGTTCGGTACCGGCC
>JBIPMR010000469.1:0-3945 GCA_044369025.1 Luteolibacter sp. | reverse complement strand
ATTTTGCCAAGGTGGCCGGCGTGCTGCCATACGCCTTGCCCGCCAGCAACGCGAATTTGCTGGCTACTCCCATCACCGATGGCACGGCGCTGGCGGTGGCGGACAGCAACCATGACGGACGCAAGGACATCCTGGCGTCCGACGCCCAGGGGCGCATCTGGCGTTTCCTCGGTCAGGCGGATGGCTCGTTCTTCCTCGAAAGCAAGGTCTGGGGCGGCAGCTTCAATGGCTTCCGCGCGGGCTTGACCTCCAGCGTGGTGGATCTGGATGGCGATGGCGATCCCGACATCATCGGCGGCGGCACGGATGGCGGGCTGGTTTTCCTGAGAAATCCAGAGAGGCACCTGCGGATCAGCCCCGCGGTAGCCACCGTGGGCAACGGGGAAACCGTGGATTTCGCCAGCATCGACAACAACGGCACACTCACCTGGAGCATGGGCCCCGCGCAAAGCGGCGGCAGCATCCACCCCGCCACGGGCCAGTACATCGCGGGCAGCACGCCGGGGATCGATCAAGTGGTGGCCCGCAACGCAGCGGGACGCATCGGTGTGGCGTGGGTGAACGTGGTCCGGCGCGGCGGCCCGACCGGCCTGAAATGGCGGGCGCTGCTGGTGGACGGTCGGCGCGGTCTGAACGATCCGGTGTGGCCGGCCGCCCGTGCCCTCAACTCCCGTGCCCGCGAGGTGCTGGTCTATCGCGGGCTGGCCAGCGAGGAAATCCTCTGGCTGGGTCACGGTGCCGAGGCGGATGCCGCACCCACGCGGACCAGACTCGCCGCCGCGCTGAGCAGTGGTGGCGCAGTAGCCACCGATACCGAGGTGTTGATGGTTTATCTGGTGGACCACGGCCGCATCGCGCCGAATGGCGACGGGCTTTTCCTGCTGTCCGAAAATGAAAGCGTCAGCGGCACGGAGCTGGACACCTGGCTCGACACCCTGCAATCCAGCCGCCCGGGCTTGTCGGTGGTGGTGGTGGTGGAAAGTTGTTTCGGCAGTCGTGTGGCCGGTCCCATGATGGCGGCGGATGCCACCAGCCCGCGGCGCCTAGTGCTCGCCTCCAGTGGTGCCGACCAACTGGCGCACTTGGCCGCCAATGGCTTGGTGAGTTATTCATCGATGTGGTGGAGCGGCGTGGCGGCGGGCAAATCACTCGGACAGGCGCATGTGGATGCGGTGGGGGCGATGGCCGGCTTGCAAACGCCGCAATCCGGCCACGGCGGTGGCACCCTCGCCGCAGGCAGGCTCGGACTCGATCAGGTGGCGGCCTCGGGGCGTCCGGGGGTGACGGTCATCGGCGGTGACCTTTCCCTGCAAGGCACTCAGGAAGGAAGGCTCAGGGCAGCGGTGGAATCCGCCTTCGCGCTGGACAAGGTGTGGGGCGTGATCGTGCCACCGGGCTATCAAGCGAGCGGCGACGAACCGGTGGTGGATCTGCCGGAAGTGCAGCTGGCACGCGACGCATCGACCGGGGAGTGGGCCGCGGACGTGGGTGGGTTCAGCGAAGGAGGCGCACCCTACACCGTGCTGTTGCAGGCACGCGATGTCTGGGGCCAGGTGAGTCCGCCGGCGGTCCTGCGCGTCTCGCAAGCGACGGTGCGCAACCGCGTGATCATTTTCAGCCCCGGAGAAGAATCATGGCCCGGTGCCGCCGTGGCCGGCAGCCTCGCCGAGTATGCGCGGGAATCCGCCCTGCTGCGCAAGGTGCGGGACACGGACATCAAGATGCTGGCTGATCCCGCGCTGGGCGTCGACTCCGCCACCGAGGCCAGCGCCGCGGCCTTGCAGGACGCCATCGCGAACTGGGCGAATGCCGATGGCCAACTGGCCGCGCTCACCGTGTTTCTGGTCGGCCAGGGCAGTCAGGACGGGCTGGCCTGTGCCAATGGGGACACGGTTTCCCCGGCGGATCTGCGCGATTGGCTGGATACCCTGCAGGATCAGAGCGGAGCCGTGGTGCAGGTGATCGTGGATGCGGATTACTCGGGCAGGTTCGTGCAATCTTCAGGGAATTCCAACCACCGCCGCATCCTGCTCTCCAGCACCGGTGCGACCCAGCGCAACACGTTTGTCAGCGGGCGCTGGTCCAACGTCACCCGCTGGATCTGGAACTCGATCGCCCGCGGCCGCGATCTGCGCGAGAGCTATGCCGATGCCACCGATCTCGCGCGGATGATCGGGGGCACAGTGCCCTCACTCTTCGATGACAATGGCGACGGCATGTTCACCCGTCTGAGTGACGGGCTGCGTGCGATCAACTCCTTCGTGGGCTCGGCGTATGTGACGGCGGATGATCCGCCCTTCATCGGCAAGGCCAGCGCGGCCATGCAGGTGGCGGCAGGCCAAGCGGCACGGTTCTGGGTTTCCAACATCATCATGCCGGATGGCGCTGCGCCGGATGGCGTGTGGGGTGAGGTGGTCGGCCCGGATGGCGGCAGCCGCGGCATCGTGCAGCTCTGGCGGAACCTGGCCAAGGATCGCCATGAAGGGTCCTTTGGCGGGTTCACCGACGCCGGGCGTTATTGGATCTTCATCCAGGCTGGAACGCCGGGAAATCCGGCCAAGACCACGCCACCCGCCGTGGTGCAAGTCCACTATGCCGGCACTCCCAACACCGGTGCGCCGGCCATCGGAAATTTGCCCGTCATGGCTCTTCCCACCGATGGTCAGGCGATGGACGTGGAAACCGAGGCCGGCGGTGACTGGCGGATCAACCTGACGCGTGGCCAGCGGGTGGTGATCGAGGCGAGGGAAGTCTCCGCCAGGCGTGATGTGGCCTTGCAGCTGGTTGGCAGCGGCGGGCAAGTCCTGGCAAGTGCCGACCAGTGGGGCGCCGGGTTTGGTGAATCCATCAACGGTTGGGAAGTTCCGGCGGATGGTGCGTATCTCGTGCGTGCCAATTTTGCCGCAGGCAGTGGAGCCGCCGCCTGCCGCGTCCGTGCCTACGTCAAATACGAGGCCGGCCAGGTCCATTCCCCCGGATTGAGCGCTCAGACGATCACCTTCGCGCAGCCCGCAAGCCGAAGTCTGGCCGACGGAGCCTTTGTTCCCAGCGCCAGCGCCAGCTCGGCGCTAGCAGTCAGATTCGAGGTGGTCAGCGGCCCTGCAACCGTTGTCGGCGCGAGTGTGACGGTGAATGCCGCGGGCATCGTCGTCATCCGTGCCCTGCAAGATGGCAATGGGAGCTGGGAATCCGCAGAGCCGGTCGAACGCACGATCCCCATCAGTCCCGCCGCAGCGGATACCTATCAGAGCTGGTCGCAGGCCATCTTCGGTGCCGACAGCGCCACTGATGGCGGCCCGCAGCAGGATGCCGACGGCGATGGCCAAACCAACGAGGTCGAGTGGCTGGCCAAGACCGACCCTCGAAACCGGGCGGACCGCTTCGAGATTGCCGCCGCCAGGCGAGACGCTTCCGGTTTCCGCCTCCGCTGGCTTGCCAGGGACGGGGTGAGCTATCGTGTTTGTTGGACGACTGATTTTGTCATCTGGTCCGAGCTTGCGAGTTCCCGCCTGACCGGCACCGGAGCCGAAGTCGAACACACCGACCCGGCGACCGGGACCTCCGGGAAATTCTATCGTGTCGAGGTGGTGGGGCCATGAGCATGCGCCGGAATGTCGCTGCTGCCGTTGACCGTCGACGCGGCGGGAACCATTCCATCTTCCTTTCGATGTATCCTATCAACCGCCAGCCTGGCACTTCTGATTCCTTTTTTGAATTCTCAAACCTATCAACCATGAAAAAGTACCCCACCCTTCGTCACTTCAGCCTCACGCTATTGGCCTGGTCCTTGCTGGCGGCTGTGGGCCTGGCCCAGCGCATGCCCCAGGATAGCCGGTATCTGACAAAAACAACCGAAACCGGCATTTCAATTGGCACCACCACCCACGGCAGCAATGCCAACGATGGGGAAACCGCCTCCGGCGCGCTGGTGACCGGGAAAGCTGC
>JBIPMR010000468.1:0-3948 GCA_044369025.1 Luteolibacter sp. | reverse complement strand
GGACTTGTCGGATTTCCGCGGGTGCCAGATTGATGCGCGGCAACGTGTCGGTGAGCTCAAGCTGCAATTCGATCCCCCCGCTGGCGAGGTCGCCGGCGAGCAGCGCGCAGACCTCGGTGACGAGTTGGTTGAGGCATGAAGGTTCGCGGTGCATCGGGCTGCCGGAGAGCATGGCGCGCATGTTGCGGATGACTTCACCGGCGCGTTTGTCGTCGCGGATGATATCATCGAGGATGGCGAGAATTTCCGCGGGATCGGCGTTTCCCCGGGCGATGAAACGGCGGGCGGCCTGGGCATTGCCGAGAATGGCGGTGAGCGGCTGGTTGAGTTCGTGCGCGAGCGCGGCGGCGATTTCACCGAGCACGGCGGCGCGCGAGGAACGTTGGATTTCCTCACGCAGTTGATCGGCGCGCCGTTCGGCGCGGCGGCGGCTGATCACATGGCTGAAGATCTGGGCGGTGAGTTTGAGGCTGGCGAGTTCGTCACCGGTCCAGTTTCTTTCCTCCGTGACCATGGCGAATGCCAGCGCGCCGAAGACCTTGCCATCGGCAATGAGGGGGAAGGTGGCATTGGATTTGGTGCCATGGGTCCGCAGTGTTTCGCAGTCGATGGCGGCCTCACGCGGCAACTCGTCGAGGCGGGAAAAACAAAACGACTCCCCCCGCACGATCCGGCCTTCCGCCCACGGCAGATGTCCGGTGGTGACATAATTCCGGCGCAGCGGAACGCTGCCGGGCTGCTGCCAGAAATGGGCCAGCGCCAATTCCGAGCCGGTTTCCGAGAACAACCACAGCGTGGAGCGGTCCAGTTCAAGCGTCTCGCAAATGAGCTGTTGGATTTCCTCGAGGGTTTCATCGATTTCCCCGGCGGCACGGGTGACGAATCGCGAGGAGATTTCCGCGATCAGACGCTGGACGCGCAGGGCGGAAGCCAGGTCATGCTCTATCTTGAGTTGGTGGCGCGATCCGCTTGCCGAGGTTTCCTCCAGGGGATTCATGTGCCGATTAGTGATAGATGGGGTGAGTCGCCGCGCCGGCTTTTTCGACCAAGCGCATGAGATCGGGCACCGAGGTGCAGCGGGTTTTCCTCATCATCCGGCCGCGGTGAATCTTCACGGTTTTTTCGGCGATCCCGAGTTCGGCGGCGATCTGTTTGTTGAGCATTCCGAGGATCACCCGTTGCATGACGTCGAATTCCCGGGGGGTGAGCGATTGGATCAATCTGCAGGCGGCGGCTTGCTCGGCGTTGGTTCTGCCGAGTTCCCTCCCCCGCGCCATCGCCCGCGCGACGGCGGAGAGCAGGATTTCGTCGTCGACCGGTTTGGTGAGGAAATCCACAGCTCCGGATTTCATCGCACTGGCGCACATCGGCACATCGCCATGGCCAGTTAGAAAAACGATTTGCTCACAGCGGCCGGCGAGGGCCTTTTGGAGCTCGAAGCCATCGAGGCCGGGCATGTTCACATCAAGGATCAGGCAGACGGGGCCGGAATGCGCCTTGCGCTCGAGATAGCTGAATGCGGAGCCAAAGGTTTCCACGCGGAACCTTGCGGAGCGCAGCAAGCGTTCCAGGCACTGCCGCACGGGCTCGTCATCATCGACCACGCAGACGAGAGCATCCGGATCCGCCAGCGGAACTGGCAAAGCGGGAAAATCAGAAATCATCGCAGTTGGGGACTAAACACGGATAGTGTTACCCCCCTAACGAGGGCCAGGTCAAGCCGCCAGATCCGAAAAACAGGACCTGGGTCCGAGCCGGGCGTTGCGCCGCGGGAATTACGGGGCAGCGGATTTCTCCAAGCCGTTCTTTTCCAACCACTCCTTGCGCGCGGCGAGGTTGGCCTTGAGCCCTTCGAGATAAGCACGGCCGCGCACGTATTGGTCGTAGGTGAGGAAAAGCCGTGAAACATCCTCGCGCAAATCGCGGCGCGCATCCTCGAACAGCGCTTCGATGTCTTGCGCTTGATCGCGGCCGACCGCGCGGCCACCGCCACCGCCACCGCCACCGCCACCGCCACCGCCACCGCCGCTCACGGCCACGTCCTGCAACTGCGCGGTGATGTGGTCCTCATAGGCGTCGATCTGGCCGAGTTCGGTGTTGTAAAGGGCGCGCGCGGATTCGGTTAGCCCGCGGTTGGCGAGAAGATCCTTGAGCGAGCGGCGGCGCTGGTCGAGGCGTTCGATGGCTTCCTTCAGGGCCTTGGTGGTGTCCTCGCGTTGCTGGTTGGACTGCTGGGTGTCGCGGCGGTTCTGCTTCCATTCATCACTGACCCGGCTGGTCTCATGGTAATAACCGTTCCAGTAGGAAGATCCGCCGTCGGCTTCATATTTTTCCACGTCGTCATGGGTCGGGATCGACTTGGTGAGTTCCGCGATCTGATCGACGCGCTTGAGGATCCGTTGGTCGATCTTGCCAAGATCTTCCAGCGCCACATCGCCACCGGTGCGCACGATTTCGCGGATTTCCTTGCGCTTTTTGGCATAGAGATCGATGCCGCGCTTGAGGCCTTCGATGGCGCTTTTTTTTAGCTGGGTGACTTTGGTGCGCGATTCCCGGGAGTCGCGCAGGCCGGAGAGCATCCTGACGAGATCCTCCACCTGTTTCTCGATGCGGGTATCGAGTTGCACCACGTCGCGCGACCACTCGGCGAGGCGTTGTTCACGCTGGGAGATATGTTTTTCGAGATTGGCGACGGATTCCTTGCAGGCGGCGAGGTCCATTGCGGGTGTGGGGTTTTCTTCGGCAATCAATCCAGACACGGGCATGAATGCCACCAACGATCCAATCAGCAGAGTATGAGTCATGTGAAGAAGATGAGTCGATGGATGAAAAAGTGACAAGTCAGGAACAGGCAACATCGCTCTGTAAACCGTGGGACCTTGGTCTTATGGACGGGACATCCCATACCTGTTTGATTGCTATCGGATCCATTCCCACGCAACCCATAGAGCCATGAAAACAACTTGCATATACTTCACCTTCGCTGTCGCCATGATGGGATCATGCATCGGCGAAGAGTCTGCGCCCAAAGGACCGGAAATGACGCCCGAAATGGCAGCCATCCTCGCCGGCGAACGTGCTTATGAGGAGGCCTATGCGAAGGCCGATGTCGAGGCGCTCGCCGCCCACTTCACCGAGGACGCCGAATACACATCCGACGACGGCCGCTGCTTCAACGGGCAGGCCGCCATCAAAGCCTCGCTGCGCGATGCCTTCCGTGCGAACAAGGGCTCGAAAATCTCGATTCAGGTGGATTCCGTCAAGCCGCTCTCGCCGGAAGTGCTGGTGGAAAAGGGTTCCACCACCGTGGTTTCCAAATCCGGCGATGAAGTCAGCGCACTCTACTTCGCCGTCCATGTGAAACAGGACGACAAGTGGAAGATCAGCCAGCTCATCGAAACCCCGATGCCGGAAATCACACCGCCGGAACGCCTCGCGGAACTTTCCTGGCTGATTGGCAATTGGCGGGAGGCCGATCCGGAGGCGGGCCTGACCATCCACAGCCACTATCAGTGGGCGCGCGGCGGCAGTTTCATCACCCGGACGGTCACCGTGAAACGCGGCGGCGATCCGGTGATGGAAGGCTGGCAGATCATCGGCTGGGATCCGGTGGAGGAAGCCATCCGCTCATGGACATTCGATGACGCGGGCGGCCACTCCGGCGGCATCTGGACGCGCGAAGGCCAGCGCTGGTTGGCGCGCGAGACGGGCTACTCCCCGGATGGCAGCCGCACCAGCGCCGATCAAACGATCACCCAAACCAGCGACGACAAATTTTTCTGGGAATCCGGAAACCGCACCCTCGACGGCGAACCGCAGCCGGCCATCAGCCGCATTGAAATTCAGCGCGTGAAAGGAGAATAATGCCATGCACTCAAAATCCACCTGGGTCGCGATGATCGTGGCGGTCGTCGCCCTGTTGATCCAAACCACTCCCATGGACGACGC
>JBIPMR010000035.1:0-12037 GCA_044369025.1 Luteolibacter sp. | reverse complement strand
AAGGAAGGCTTCGACGCCGACGTTGACGGTGAGTCCGCCTTTGACGACCGACTTGACCTTGCCGCGGACGAGACCGCCGTCTTGGAAGACTTTGACGATCTTCTCCCAGTTTTGTTTGTGGGCGGCCTTTTCCTTGGAGAGGACGACCATGCCTTCGTCGTTTTCGAGCTTTTCGAGAAGCACTTCGATTTCGTCGCCGATTTCGATTTCCTCATCCTCGAACTCGTTCGATGGGATGGCGCCTTCGGATTTGTAGCCGATGTCGACCAGAACGACTTGGGGGCGGATTTCGAGAATCGTGCCCTTGACGATCGATCCTTCGCGGAATTCGCGAAACTTGGAATCGATGAGGTCGTTCAGTTCAGTGTTGGTGGGTTCCGCGCATGCGTAAGCCATGATATTAGTTGGTTTGGGGTTGTGTTGTGGGTTCGTTTTCCTTCTGAGGTTGCCCCGGAAAGTGGAAATGCTGACAGACACCGGGGCGCCAACCGTCTGCCAACAAAAAGAAAAACGGACGCGGAGACTAATCCCCGGATCCGCCATGGCAAGGCCAAACGCAGGGAAAAAATCCGGCCCCGATGAACACCAGCACCGAGATGAAACGCACCCACGGCTTGGTCCCGGCGAGCTGCTGGAGCACGCCTTGGGAAATTGCAGCGTTGGAGGGGCTGGCGTGGTGGACATGGGTGGCGGGAGTGGCGTAAGGGTCGTTTTGCATGCGTCGAAAATCTCCCAGAAACGGGGGATGGCAACAAGCCGATTGCCGCGCCCCCGGAATGCGGACTGGACAGGCTGCGGAGCGCGTTTCACCGTCCCGGCATGGAGATGCAAAACGTGTTTGCCCCGCGCGGCGGGAAGGCGGAGCTGGAGGAAGGTGGAGATTTTTCCCCCAAATTCGATGCCGACGGCTTGATTCCGGCGATGGCGATCGACGCCACCACGCAGGAACCGTTGATGCTCGCTTATATGAACGCGGAGTCGCTGCGGCGGACTTTGGAAATCGGCGAGGCGGTTTACTGGTCGCGCTCGCGGCAGGAATTCTGGCACAAAGGCGCGACTTCGGGACACATCCAGCGGATTGTGGAAATCCGGACGGACTGCGATCAGGACGCTTTGGTTTTGTTGGTGGAGCAGATCGGTGCGGGGGCTTGCCACACCGGGCGCAATTCGTGTTTTTACCGCAAGGTGACGGCGATTGCGGGCGCCGGAGCCGCGAAGCTGGAGCAAATCGGGCCGGGCAAGTCGTTCGATCCGGCGGCGGTTTACGGGAAACCTTGAAATTTGAGAAATTTCGCGGTTGCAATTGCGGAACGGATCCACTAGCTCTCCCGCCCCGCGCGTCAGGGCATTCCGCACAGACACCGCTGGCAGTAAATCATTTTCCGCGAAGGAGGACCCCATGCACATTATCCAGAAGATCGAGCAAGAGCAGTTGAAGCAAGACGTGGCCGAATTCAATGTCGGTGACACCGTGAAGGTGCATTGCCGCGTTGTCGAAGGTGGCAAAGAGCGCGTCCAGATTTTCGCTGGCATCGTGATGGCGCGTGGCGGATCCGGCGTGAATGCCGCATTCACCGTGCGCAAGATTTCCTACGGCGAAGGCGTTGAGCGGGTTTTCCCACTCCACACCCCCCGCATTGCGAAGATCGAAGTCACCAACAAAGGCAAGGTCCGCCGTGCCAAGCTTCATTATCTCCGCGAGCGCGTGGGCAAGCGCGCCCTCCTTGTGAAGAGCGCCAACTGAGCCATTCATCCAGCAGTTTTCCACAAACCGCCGTTCCTGTTCCGGGAGCGGCGTTTTGTTTTTGGTGGTGGACGTGATTTCCGCTTTCCGGCTGAGGGAGTCCACGCCAAATTGCCGGCGTGCGCGCTCCCATCCCCGTGGTCCTTTTACTCATCATCGCCGTCGTCGGGGGTGTTTGGTGGCATGGCACACGCGGCAAGGATTTCCTGACCCCGCCAAGCGCCGAGGAGTTGCGCGAAACCCAAATCCGGCTGGAATCGTCGTTTCCGCAGGCGGCCGAATTCAAGGACGCGATTTCCGAACCCGTCGCCCGGGCGGCACCGGAAACACCCGTGGTCGTCGAGCCACCGAAACCGGAGATCGACCTCGGAAATCCGGAAGCCACCCCGCAACTCACGGAATATTCCGATCGTTCCGCCGAAGGGGCCGCGCACCTGATGGAACTGGCGATGGCGCTTGAAGAGCGGGGCCATTTCCAGCGCGCGCTTCTGGCTTGGGAGCGGGTGATCGACCTCGCCAAACCGGATGCGGCTCAGACCACGACCGCCGTTTCCGCCATCAAGCGCCTCCGCCCGACCCTGCCCGAGTGGAATCCGGACCCCTCCCGGGCGATTGCCATCACCCTCCACGCCGGCACCGGCCGGACCATGGCGAAATCCCTCACCCCCGTGCTCGGACAAGTCGCCCGCGACCTCGAAAACGCCTCCGCGGGGATTCTCAAGGTGACCTCCAAAGTCATCGCCGCGAAAGGCAATCTGAGCGCGAAAGGCCCCACTCCGGTCGCACTTTGGCTGTCGGGACCCACCAAGACGGCGCGTTCCACTGAAGTGCTTTCGGTCACGGTCGAATCGCCGCAAGTCCTTCATCAGGAAGTGCTCACCACCGTTTTCCAACTGGTCCGCAGCCACCTCACCCAAACCACCTCCTACACCACGCCCGCCGCCTTAGGCGAACAGGAAAATCCCCTGGAAGCCCTGAGTTACCGCTTCACGCGACTGTGCTGGAGCGAGTTCGCCACCCACCTCAACCTGCCAGCGGAAAAAAACCCGCCTCCTGCGAAAAAACCCTAAGTTCCCCGGGGTTTCCGACGTTTCTCCCAAGATCGGTTGCGAAACTCCCAGCGCTCATCGATTCTCTACCATGATCCCCCTCCGATTCGCCGTCTCACTCGCCGCCAGCGCCTGCGTCGCACTGGCGCAGCAGCGCGCCCCGGTCGAGCCGACATCGTTGCCGGCACCGGACCAGGATGTGGCCCCGGTGACCCCCACGGTGGAAAAGCTCGGTGACCATCGCTACCGGATCGGAAAAATCCTCCTCGACCAAAACCATCGCGAAATCCGGGTGCCGGCCAAGGTCAACATGCAGGAAGGCCTGCTGGAATTCCTGCTGGTCCACGAAAACGGCAAAATCCACGAAGCGCTGTTGCTGACCGACATCTCCCCCACCCACCTCAATCTCGCCTTCACCCTCCTGCGTTACCCGCCGTCGCGCGAGCTCTATGCGCTGCCTAACGACCAAGGCGGTGAATCCAACGACTACCCGGAGGTGCCCGTCGAGGTGAAAACCGGCGCCCGCCTCCGCATCGAGGTGGAATGGCAGGATGGGAAATCCCTCCGCCGCCTGCCCGTCAACGAGTGGATCCAACACGTGGTCAAAACCACCGCCATGCCCGCCGGCCCCTGGGTCTATGGCGGATCGGATTTCCACGATGGCAAATACGCCCCCGAGCTCAGCGGCGACCTCATCGCCATCTTCCTCAGCGCCGCCGCGATCGTCAATTACCCAGGCGCCGACAACCGGGACGACACCGTGTGGGCTCCCTATCCCGAACGTGTGCCTGCGGAAGGCACCGCCGTCACCCTGATCCTCAGCCCGTTTGCAACCGACCAACCGCTCCAGAAACCATGAAAATCCTATCCGCACTCGCCATCCTCGGCGCCACCCTCAGCAGTGCCACCGCGCAGACCGCCGAGCGCTACGAGTCCCTCAAACAGGAAATGCGCCAGTCGATCGCACGCGGCAACGCCTGGCTCAAGTCCCAACAGAAACCCGAGGGCTTCTGGGACGATGCCGAGCTGCCCGCCTTCACCGCGCTCGCGCTAACCGCCGCCACCCGCGATCCGAATCTCGATCTCAAAGCCCCCTTCCCGGCGCACATCGAGAAGGGCTACCACTGGCTTCTCCAACAACAAAAAGAGGACGGTGGCATCTACAACCGCGGCCTGTCCGTCTATAACACCGCCACCGCCCTGACCGCGATGGTCTCCGCCGCCCGCGAGTCCCACGAACCCGCGATGGTGCGCGCGCGCAAGCACCTCATCGACAACCAATGGGACATCGGCCAGAAAAAGGAAAACGACAACCTCAACGATGGCGGCGTCGGCTATGGCTCGAAAAACGACCACACCGACATGTCCAACACCTATCTGGCCATCGAAGCGCTCGCGCTCTCCAAACAGATCATCGACGACGGACAGCACGGCGATCAACCGGACCTCGACTGGGACGCCGCCATCACCTTCCTCTCCCGCTGCCAGAATCTTGAGAAAACCAACGATCAGACCTGGGCGTCCGACGATGCGAAAAACAAAGGCGGTTTCATCTACGCCCCCGGCCAGTCCAAAGCCGGTGAGGACAAGCTGCCCGGCGGCCGCACGGCGCTGCGTTCCTATGGCTCCATCTCCTACGCCGGCTTGCTGTCCTTCATCTATGCCAAGCTCAGTCCGGAAGATCCCCGCGTCATCGCGGTGCAAGAATGGCTCGGGAAAAACTACACCATCGATGAAAACCCCGGCATGGCCGACCAGGGGCTTTACTATTACTATCAGACCATGTCCAAGGCGCTGTCCGCCGCCGGCATCGACAACCTCAAGCTCGCCGACGGCACCGAAGCGGATTGGCGCAAGGACCTCGCCGAAAAGCTGCTGGCCAGCCAGCGCGAGAACGGCTCTTGGGTCAATGACAACGGCCGCTGGATGGAGTCGAACCCGGTGCTGGTCACCGCCTACACCGTGATGTCCCTCGCCCAGATCTACGATTCCATTCCGGAAAAGTGAGGTCAACCCGAGACGGCTCGTTGGCAGAAGTAGCTTGGGTGATCAGGCATCGCCTTCACCCATGTGCTTGCGGAACCATTCCGCACTGAGTCGCGCCACTTGCTCGAGCTTGCCACGCTCTTCAAACAAATGCGTGGCCCCTGGGATGATCCGCAATTCTTTTTCGCAGTGCAGCTTCGCAAGGGCCTTCTGGTTGAGTTCGATCACGGATTCGTCGAGTCCGCCGACGATCAACAAGGTCGGACACCGGACTTTTGACAAAGCCTCTCCCGCGAGGTCCGGTCTGCCGCCGCGCGAAACCACCGCCGCCACCCGGCCCTCCACCACGGCGGCCGCCAGCAGCGCCGCGCCACTGCCGGTGCTCGCCCCGAAATAACCGGTTTTCAGTTCACTCAACACCGGATCGTCCTCCACCCAGCGCGTCGCCGCGAGCAAGCGCCCGGCCAGCAACTCAATGTCGAAACGAAACCCGGAAGTCGCCCGGTCCACCTCCACCTCTTCATGCGTTAGAAGATCGAACAACAAGGTGCCCATCCCGGCTTCGCGGATGATTCGGGCGACGAAACGGTTGCGCGGACTGTGGCGGCTGCCGCCACTGCCGTGAGCGAAAAGCACCAATCCGGGGGCACCGGCCGGCATATTCAATTCTCCATAGAGAATCCCGTTCTGCAGCGGAATCGGGAGCAGGGGGATTTGCAGAGGGCTTGCAAGTGTCGGAAGGCTTTTCACGGGTATTTTGTTAGATCAGGAATGCGACTGGATCCATCCTTGTTCACCCGCGAGCTCGCGGATGCCTTCCTCGCGGCGGAGGCGGGCGGTTTCCCGCGCGATCGGCTCTTCCGCCCCGGGTTCCGCGCCCTGTGAGAGCCCCCCGGGTGCCGGACCTTGAAGCGAACTGACGCCAGCCAAATGCGGGCGCGGCTTTTGATGCTGACGTTCCAGCGATTCGAGCGCCTCCTTGGTGTAGCGGGTCCACGGCACCACCCGCAGGCGGGCGTCGGGAATGGGCCTCCCGGTCATTTGGCAAATTCCGTAAGTGCCGTCCAAAATCCGCCGCAGGGCGTCGTTCACTTCATGAATCGCATCCTCCTCCTGCGCGAGAATCCCGAGTGTCAGATCATGATTGAATTCATCGGCCGCGTGGTCCGCCGGATCGCCACCCGCGGCTTTCAGGTCCGTGCTCGCGGCAAGCTGCCGGGCACGGTCTGCCAGAAGACTCTCGCGGATCGCTTGCAGTTTCAAATAATGCCAATGCCATTGCTGCGAAATCTTGCCGGCAGCGTGTTTGTTGTTTTTTAATTTCATGAGGGGAAAGCCACTTGCAATCCAAGCTCCCCCCGGCGATTCGGCCGGGTTTTCCATCAGGAGGGAAGTGAGCAAGTGCCATCACTTCCTGTGGCCACCATCCACAAAACCGGGAAAACCGTCTATCCGTCGCCCCGCCATCGGCGTTCGCGCATTCATCGCAGCCCGGCGTACGCGAACCATCCCGATCGCCACCGTCCGCCGGCTGGGTTGCATTCCGGTCGTGACTCCGGGCGCGGGCCTTCGCATGGTCCCGCGCGTGATCGATGCGGATTCGCTCAACCACCGATTTGGCGGCATCGCCCGGCTGTATGGCCGGGCGGCGCTGGAACGTTTCATGAGGGCGCGGGTGGCGGTGATTGGTGTGGGCGGCGTGGGATCCTGGGCGGTGGAATCGCTCGCCCGCTCCGGAATCGGGCACCTGACCTTGGTGGATCTGGATGAAATCTGCGTGACCAACGTGAACCGTCAACTGCACGCGATGGACGGGCAAATCGGCCGGCAGAAAACCGAGGCCATGGCGGAGCGCGCGCTCGCGATTCACCCGGGCTGCGAGGTGGTGATCGTGCCGAAATTTTTCAACGAAAAGTCCGCGGCGGAAATTCTCGATGCGGGATTCGATGCGGTGATTGATGCGATCGACTACGCGCGCCACAAGTCGCTGTTAGCGGCCGAGTGCCACAAGCGGAAAATCTACGCCGTCACCTGCGGCGGTGCCGGTGGCCGGCGTGATCCGACGCGCATCCGGGTGACCGACCTCGCCTACAGCGGCATGGATCCGCTGCTGCTGCAACTGCGCCGGGGCCTGCGCAACGATTACGGATTTCCCAAAACTCCGCGCAATCAGGATCCGGTGCTGTTCGGCATCGATGCGGTGTATTCCGACGAAGCGCCTTATTATTCCCACTGCGACGGCACGGTTTCCAAGACCGCGCCGGAAGAAATCGCGCTGCGGCTCAATTGCGCGTCCGGGTTTGGCTCGGCATCCCACCTCATCGCCAGCTTCGGACTGATCGCGGCGGGGCGGGTGCTGGAAAAGCTGGCGGCGGAGGAATGACGGTTGTTGGGCGCAGGCACGAAAAAAGCGACCCGAAGGTCGCTTGATTCTAGAATGAAAACCGGGGTTACAGACCCTTTTTCGAGAGACGGGTGCCGGCGGTAGCGCCTTGGCGAGCCTTGAACTTCGGGTTGGATTTGCAAATCACGTAAACGGTTCCTTTGCGCTTCACGACTTGGCAATCTGCATGACGGCGTTTTGCGGAGGCGAGTGAGGAGAGAACTTTCATGGCGTAAATGAGTTGAAATTGACCGGACGAAAAAGCCGCCGGGGGGCGAAAAATACCCACCCGCCCACGCTTGTAAAGCCATTTCTTCTCCCAATGATTCTGCGGCGGACGGAAATACGGCACGCGGCAAACTATTTAAGAAACCCGTAATTTTCGCCTTTCCAAACACCGCCGGAAACGTATGTCAAAGACATGAAGATGTTCATCGTGATCGTCGCGGCGCTGGCCCTCAATTCCTGCAACACGTTCATCGGCATCGGCCGGGACACCAAGCAAGGTTACCAGTGGACCAAAAGCAAGATCCAGGGCCAAGGTGGCGGTGGCGGCGGCAGCAGCGATACCTACGACGACTCGAGCGCACCGGTGTATTGATTTCCGCCTGGCGGTTGGCGATTCTCAAAGATTCCGGTTTCGCTAGAGCTGACGCTCTGCTTCGATGCAGGAGTGACAGTTGCCAGTAAAATCACCATCGCCCGGATCTGCCTGGTTCCGGTGTATGCCTTCTTGGCGCTCTGGTATGGGCAAACGGTGAAAAGCGGCCCCCCCGAAGAAGCGCTGCGCTGGTGGGCGCTGGGAGTTTTCATCACGGCGGCGGCGAGCGATGGCATCGACGGTTGGGTCGCGCGGCGCTTCAACCAGATTTCCAAATTCGGCGCTTTCATCGATCCGATCGCCGACAAGGCCCTCCTCCTCACCGGTGTGATCACCCTCACGATTGTGGATTGGGGCAAGGACGGCTGGGGCTTGCCGTTGTGGTTTGCAGCGATCGTGATCCTGCGGGATTGCATCATCCTTGGGGGGATCAAGATCCTGTATTGCAACCATCGCGAAGTGAAAATCGTCCCGCATTGGACGGGCAAGGTTTGCACGATCACGCAGATGGTTGCGATCGGCTGGGTGATGCTCAAGGTGGTGGATTATCCGCCGGTCTATCCGTGCATCGTCGCCGGGATTTTCACGATCTGGTCGAGCATCACCTACATCCGCCAAGGCTGGGAAATCCTCCAGGGCCGTGCCGCCTAGTCCGGCAGCTCGATTTTCTCGCCGAGGTGCTGCGGGCGGGTGTTGAGGAAATTGACGTCGAGCCACATTTTCACCCGGGCGCCGACTTCGCGGATCTTGGTCTTCATGCCGGCCTGGGTATCGACGTCGCGGGCGTTGAAGCCGTAGGCCTCGATGCCGTTGGCCTGCGCCAGATAGATCGCCCGCTCGTTTTGGAACCGCTGGCTGATCAGGAGGATCGAGTCCGCGCCGAAAATCTCTTTGGCGCGCACCACCGAGTCGAAAGTCCGCATCCCGGAATCATCGCAAACGATCCGGTCCGCCGGGACCCCCAGCTCGACGAGCGCTTGTTTCATTTTCTCGGGTTCGTTGTAGTAGAGGCTGCTGCGGTTGTCGCCGGAAACAATCAGGGTTTCCACTTTGCCGGCTTTCCAGACGGCGGCGGCGGCGTCCATGCGGTAGCGGAAGTAGAGGTTTTCGCGGCCTTTGATGCGGTCGGTCGTGCCGAACACCAGGCCGACCTTGGTCTTGGGAATCGCCGGGATTTCATCAAACAAGCGCCCGCGCGACGCCCAGATCGCAGTGATGTTGGCGTAGGCCACCAGCACGCAGAAGATTGCTAACAGCAGCACGGCGAGGCGGAACAAGCGCCGCAGCCAGCTCCGGAATCCGGATTTCGGCTTTGGCGTCATAGGCCTTTGGCCGTTGGGGCTTCCACAACGCGACGCGGCCACTGCAGCAGGGATTTCACCGCGTCGGCAAAGCCACCGACGAGCGGGTCCTCGGGCGCGAGCACCCGCAGGCGGTTCGCGGTCTCGACAAAGTGGATCTCGGAAAACCGCCCGGCGAGCTCGCCGTCCACCTCCACCGGCACTTCGCGGTCGGCGCTCACGGTGAATTCCTCCGTTTGGAAATACGTTGTCGAGCCCATCAGGTCGATGCCGCCGGTGGCCAGCCCGCGCAACGAATCCAACACCAGCCGGTAGCCGGCTTCCTTGTAAACCAGCACGTCGAGCTTCGAATCATGGTTGTTCGCATTGCGGAAAAACTTGAACTGCCCGCCGTAGAGCGACCCGTTCCCGGCGAGCACCGCCACGCCTTCCTCGCGCCGCCCGTCCGGGCAGGTGACCACGATCTTCGGCGGCTTCTCGCCGAGCACCTTGACCGCGGCTAACAGGTAAGCGAGCGGGCCTAACATTTTTTTCGACTCCCAAGAGGTTTCCTCGATCACCTGCGCGTCGAACCCGACTCCAGCCATCTGGACGAAGGGCGAGCCGTTCGCCTGGAACAAATCCACCTCGCGGACAAAGCCGCGCTCGATCACCAGGAAGGCGCGCTCCAACGAGTCGAACGGAATGCCCATCTCCCTCGCGAAAACATTCATCGTCCCCGCCGGCAACACGCCGAGGATCGTCTTCGAGCCGGCCAGGCCGCTGACCACCTCGTTGAGCGTGCCGTCGCCACCGGCGGCGATCACCACCGGCTCGCCCTCCGCCGCGAAACGCGCCGCCAACTCACGCGCTTCTCCGGCATGGTTCGTCGCATACATCGCGAAGCGGTTCGCATGACCCATCAGAAACCGCAGCATTTTCTCGCCCTTCTGGCTGCGTGCCCGGGGGTTGAAAATGAGCGGATACCGGTGCGGTCTCTCCATGGCCGATTCTTCACTCATGCCCGGCTTCATCGCAACCCGATTTCGCCCAGCGCCTCAATCACCTTTTCCAACGGCAGGCCCATCACGTTTTCGAAACTGCCGCGGATTTCCAACACGAGGCGTTCGCCGTGCTCCTGGATGCCGTAGGCGCCCGCCTTGTCCAGCGGGTTGACGAGTGAGAAATAGTCCGAAATCGCCGCATCGTCGAGCTGGCGGAAGGTCACCTCAGTGAGATCGTGGAAGGAGTTTTTCCGGCCCTGCGGATCGATCACACAGACGCCGGTGCAGACCTGGTGGGTGCGGCCGGATAGACGCCGCAACATCGCCCGCGCCTCATCCAGATCGGCCGGTTTGCCGAGCGGCAGATCGTCGATGAACACCAGCGTGTCCGCACCGATCACCGTGGCCTCCGGCCGCAGCAGCGCCACGGCGGCGGCTTTCAGGCCGGCATTGATCTCACAGAGCACGTCCGGCTCGAGCGAGGCGTCGTGGATTTCCTCGGCCGGCGAGTGCATCACTTCGAAAACCACGCCCGCCCGCGCTAACAATTCACGGCGGCGGGGCGAGGAGGAGGCAAGCACGATGGGCATGCGCCAAGCTGCGCGAAAAACCCATTTCCAAGCAACCACTTCCTCGCTCACCGGGTGGCTTCCAGTCCCTCCATCTCGTCGCGCATGTGGTCCATCAGCCGCTGCATGTCGCTGAGATGACGCATCATCCGTTCTTCGCCGCCGGGGATCATGCGGCCTTGCGGCGCGGGGCCGCCGGCTTGCAGCGGGGCTTCTTCGGTTTCCGGATCGGGAGTTGCCAGAGCGAGCTCCGGATCCTCCGCGTCCTGTTTGAGCAACTCGACCACCGCCGCAGACGGCATCACAAAAGACCGGGTCCGGTCGGCGCGGGCCATGGTGATCCCCATGACGCGCCCTTGCAAATCCACCACCGGTCCGCCGACCTGGTTCGGTTTGGGCCGCATGTCGGTCTGGATCACGCGGGTGAATGAATCGCGGACCTGGCTGATCGGTCCGCCCATGCGCTCCATTTGCTGGAGCCGCTGGCCGGAAAACTGCGGCAGTTGCGGCCGATTGCCCACCACCACGTCGAGCGGCCTGCCACCTTTGCCGGCATCCACCCACAGCGAAACCTTGTCGCCGGGGACCACGCCGGTCAGCGCGTTTTTCAATTCCAGCAAACCGGAAATCGCCCGTTCGCCGACTTTGAGAATGACGTCTCCCTTTTTCAAACCCGCGGCCTCGGCGCCGGTGTCTTTGGAAACGATGTCGATTTTAACGCCGGGTCCGCTGTAACCGACGCTGCCGGTGATGCCGAGAAACGCCTGATCTGTGTCGCGGAGGTTCCGCTCCAACACGCTGACCACGCCGAAGGCCGCCGGACGGCCGTCGGGCTGCGGCGCCACCAGGAAGCCGCCGAGTTTCGGTGTCTCGAACGACCATTTCACGGGTGTCAACGGCGCTCCCATCACTTCTAACACGACCAGATCCTCCGCGGCATAAACTCCGGCCACTTTCACCGGGCGCAGGACCGTCCCGCCGGCTTCCACCCGCAGATTGCCTGTCGCGCGGGCGAGCTCGCTCCACTTGGTGAGGATTTTCGAGCCGTCGCCGACGACCGTGCCGTAAGCGAGCCGCCGCGTCCCGGCCCACACCCGCACGGTGGACTTCGCCGCGGCCGCGAGCGCCGGGGTAATGGCGGCGTTGAATTCATCCGCCTGCTCGTCCACCGCCTGGCGCTCCTCCGGACGAAGCAGCGGAATGCCATCCTGCGCGGGCAGCGCCGCGGGCAAAAGCAGGACTCCCAGAAAATAACCGATCAATCTCATGTCTTTGAATTACGGGTGTTGATGGGGGCAATCAGCGTTCTTCATAAAGGTCGCCGCGACGGGCGAGGGTGACATTGATTGCGGAACTGCGGGTGTCGCGCTTGACCTGAAGTTTGATTTCATCGCCCGCCTCCCGCTTGGCTAACAGCACGG
>JBIPMR010000467.1:0-3960 GCA_044369025.1 Luteolibacter sp. | reverse complement strand
ATGCACTTGCTTGCCGGCCAGGACGGCTTCGAAGCCCATCTGCGAGGTGCCGACGAAGACCTCGGCCACCACCTCCAGCAGGTCGTGGGGATTCACGTCGAAGTCGATGACGGCGAAGTTTGCCGGCAACGGCGACGGGATCAACGGCGCGAGAAAGGAGGGCGCACGGTCCCTGATGGCCTCGGGGTGGATCTTGACGAGGATCTGGCAATCCGGCATGGCGAGTGCGGTTTCCATCATCCGCTCGAAGGAGGCCTGGCCACCGAGGCTCCAGTGGGCAGAGCCGCCGCGCCTGCGCTGGTCGATGAGCAGGATGCGGCGGGTGCCATCCGCCGGAAAGCGCGGGCGGAGATCGATGCGGGGCGCGTGGTTGAACTTGCTGAGGCGGTTCGCGACGATGGCGGCGACGCAGTTTTCCGCACGGGTGCGTTGCCCGGCGGTGAGGATGAAGGTGTCCGAGTTGAGGAGATCAACGAGTTCCGAGGGGCGGGTGGCGTCGTAGTAAACGGCATCCTGCGTGACGACGACGGAGTGGGCCGGGGCGTCCCGGCCCTCGATTCCGGGGGAACTGAGAAAACCGGATTCCAGGCAGAGCAGCGGTTTGCCAGCGGCGGCAGCGGTTTCCCGAATGGGGTGGTGGGAGTCGGTGGGTGCCCCCCAGATGGCGAAGGCATCGGCCGTGCCAACGGCACCTGCTTCCCTGGGTGCCGGGACGATTTCCGCGAAGTCGAGCATGGCCGGGACCTGCTGGCGCAGCGCGCCGGAGCCGGGGGAAAACGCGAGGATTCCACGGGCGGAAGGTAGGTAGCGGTCCTGGAAGAGATGGCAAATGGCCGGGTGGCCGGAATCGCAGGGCACCGGCACGCGGGTCGGGATGGCGAGCAGGTAGGCGAGGTTGGCGTGCGCGTCACGCAGTGGCGGGTCGTCGGGGTATTTCACAGTCCCTTCGCGGAGGATCGTCTCGGCCCGCGCTAACAGACCTTCCTCGCGCAGCGCGTGGCCGAGCTGGACGTAAATTGGGGCGAGATCCTTCTCCGGGTGTGCCTTGATGGCGGCCTGCCACGCTTCGATCGCGGCGGGGGTCAAGCCGCGGGCGGCGGCGAGATCGCCGAGCTTGCGCAGCAGCGAGAAGTCGGCGGGATGAAGCGCCAAACCCCGCCGAAGAAGCGCTTCCGCAGCCGCGGGGTCGTCGCGGTGGCAGATCGCCAGCTCTTCGAATGCGCTGGCCGGGGCCTGATCGCCACCGAGGTCGAGCACGCGCTGCCAGCGGCTGATGCGGAGGGGGAGGTTCTTGGCGGCCTTGGCGATCTTCGCATGCTCGATGGCGAGTCCGAGGTTTGCGGGATGGATCCCGATGGCCCGGGAGCAGGCCGCCTCGGCGGCCGCCAGATCCCCGGCGCGGCGGAGGTCCGCGCTGGTGCGGTGGAAGGCCTGCGGGGTGGGTTCGCCACCGCGCAAGGACGTGAAAATCCGCTTTCTAAGCCGTGCGAGTCGTTTCACGAGCACTGCCCCGGCCGCCGCCGGAGCGGCAAGCGGCGGGGATGCCTCGGGAGGAGGATTCGCAGGCGGGATCATACCATGGAGAAAATCGCTTTGGTGATCGCCCGGAAAATCAGGAACATCAGCGAGCCGAGCGTGATGAGAGTGATCGAGGCGTAAGGCCTGCGCGGCAGACCGATGTCTTCGGGCAGGTAGGGGCTCTGGATGACGGAGAGGAAGCGGGAGTTGGCGGCGGCTTCCATGCGGTTTTTCTCTAACAATGATTCCGCGCCGGTGCGGAGCTGGATGGCGAAGGCAAGCTTCTGCTCCAGCAGCTTGTAGCGCACGAGCAACTGGTTGAGCCGGCTTTTCTCGGGTCCGGAGAGCTTGGCGGACTCCACGGAGATCAACTCTTCGAGCGAGCGCAGGCGGCTGCGCAGGCTTTCGATGCGCGGCGAGTTCGGCGAATCCCGCTCGATGGTGGCGAGTTCGGCCTGCGCTTGGAGATTGTCGGTCCGGAGTTTCTCGATGGCCGCGAGGGTGGCCCTGATGACTTCATCCGGGCTGATGAAGTTGTTTTCATTTTGCAACGTCAGGAGCTCGGCGTTCAGGTCATCGACTCGTTTGGCGGTGCGCTCGACCTCGGAGCGGACGAAGTCGAGTTGCTGGTCGGCGATGTCCTTGTTGACGGTGTTGATGAATTTCCCAGCGCGCTCCAGCAGGGAGACGGCCACGTCGCGGGAAAGAGTTGGGTCGAAGGTGTCCACCGTCAGGACCGTCATGCCGGTCTGGGCGTCGAAATGGGCGGCAATGCGTTTGCGATAGTATTCGAGGCGTTCCTCGAGGTTCGCATCCCGCTCGAGCCGGAAGACGAAGTCCTTGGCCGGGGCCTTGAAATGATCGGCGAGCCGGAAGTCCTTCTCGAGGGCGAGCAGGAGGTCGGCCGAGGTGACAAAGCCGATGACAAGCTGCGAATCGGCCGAGCCTGAGTCGCTCAATCCGGGCAGGGCGAACTGGGCGAATCCGGCGTCGCCGCCCGTGAGGCTCTGGCGGGAGACCTTGAACTCCGCGGTGCTGATGAAGCGGTCCTGGGTAGACAGCCAGAGGTAGGCGAGCGAGGCCGCGAATGTCAGGAAGTAGAGAAATGCCAGGAATCTCAGGAAAATCAGGGTGAATCCGAGTTTCCGTTTGGTGTGGGTGTAGGTGGCGCTCATCGGTCGGGATTGGAAAGGGCTTGGGCCTCGGCGCTTTCACGGCGCTGGCGCTTGAGGGCGATCTTCTGGGCACGCCTGAAGCTCTTGTCGTCGCGATGGGCGCCGATGTATTGCTTGTAAGCCTCGATGCCCTCGTCGATGTTCGCATAGTAGTCAGCCTTGCCGTCACGCAGGAAGAGCGCGGAATCGCAAGCGCTGCGCAGGGTCGAGAGGTTGTGGGAGACGAAGATGAGCGAGGCGCGCGCACGGATCTGATCGAAGGCGGCCTTGGCCTTTTCCCGAAAAATCACGTCGCCCACGGAGGTGAGCTCGTCGATCAGATAGATATCGAACTTGAAGCTCATCGAGAGCCCGAAGCTGAGGCGGGCGCGCATCCCTGACGAATAGGTGGCGACAGGCATGTCGTAATACTCACCGATTTCCGCGAAGTCGACGACTTGCTTGGTGACCTCGCGGGACTGGTGCGCGCTGAGACCGTTGATTTGACAGACGAAGAGCACGTTCTGGCGGCCGGTGAGCGAGCCTTGGAAGCCGGAGTTGAGTCCGAGCGGCCAGGAAATGTCGGAGTCGGTGACGATTGAGCCGGTGTCCGCCTGCTCGGCGCCGCCGATGATCCGCAGGAAGGTGGATTTCCCCGCGCCATTGGGGCCGAGCACGGCGATGTTGGTGCGGTCCGGGATGACCAGCGAGACATCCCGCAGCACGTGGCGGAAGCCATTGTTGACGGCGTAGGATTTGGAAACGTTGCGGAGCTCGATCATGGGGGCGGGGAGCTTATTGCTGGGTCAGGATGTCCCGATTGTTATGGAACAGCACGAGGCCAATGCCGAGAACGACCACTGCGACCGCAAAGGGATAGAACAATCCGGTCTCGCCTGCATGATAGAAGGGGAACAGCGCCTTGCGCGCCTGCTCGATGGGGTGGACCAGCGGATTCCACAACAGCAGCCGCTGGAGGCTCTGCGGCAGAGCCGCGGTGGGGAACATGACTGCGGAAACGAAGACCATCGGGGCGAGGATGACATCGACGATTTTCTCCACCTCCTTGTAGTGCGCGGCGGCGACAGCGCAGATCAAGCCCAGGCCGCAACCCATCAGCCAAGTCAGCAGGTAGCAGGCGGCCAGGACCTCGAGTTGGCCCAGCGAGATTCGGATGCCCAGCCACACGCCGACGATGGTGAAGACCGTGAACGAGAAAAAAGTGGTGAGCAGTTCGTAAAAGTAGCGCGCGAGGAAGGGGTCGAGCGGACGGACGTTCGGTTAGATG
>JBIPMR010000909.1:0-3960 GCA_044369025.1 Luteolibacter sp. | reverse complement strand
ACTGGCTCAGGACCTGCCGCATCCGCTGCAGCAGTTTGGCCGACTCCAAGTGCCGCTGCACCTGCTTCGCCTGCTGCTGCTTGCCTCGCCCCAGCCTTGGTGAGGCTGTGCATGGCCCTGACGCAGCCATGCCAGGCGGCATAGACTGCCGTAGCCTCGGGCAGCTCTTCGCCTGCCCGGTAGTGCCCGCGGACCGGGCAGAGCTGCAACCCCAGCTGCACGCATTGCTGCCGCTCGATGCCGCAGCGGTTGCACCGCACCTTGCCCTCAACGACCACGGCCTCGTGCCTGAGCTGCCGCCACTCTCCTTGCAAGCCGCAAGGGGTACGGAGCAGTTCAAAAAGCCGCGAGCTGTTGCCGGCCGTTTTGCCGCAAGTGCTGCAGCTCCACCGGCAGGCGAGGGAACCTGCAACAGACTTAGCCCAGCCGCCAAGCTCCACAGGCCTCGGCTCGGGCTGCAGGTGGTGGATCCCCACAACCGCCGGAACTACAGGCCAAGCGAAAGCCACGCCTTGCTGCTGCTCCGCTCCGGGCCCGCCTGCGGCTGCCGCCAGCACCGCCGGTGCCGCTGCAGCTAGTGCCCCCAACTCTGCTCCTGGTACCTGCTGCTGCTCCGCAGGCGCCGCAGTGGACTCCGCGGCACCTTGGACCTGGCCGGCCGCCAAGTTTCCAGCCTGACCCTGCAGTGCCATCGCCGCGGCTGCCGCCTGAGCTGCCGCCGGTGCCGCCGCTGCTCCTGGGGGTGCTCCTAGTGGTGCTCCCGGTGGTGCCGCCAGTGCTGCCGCCGCCGCCGCCGCTGCAGCCGCAGCAGCCGCCAGCGGGGGCCCGGCCGCCGCGGCCCTGCGGCGAACGGTGCGTCCAGGCCTGGCGGGGGCCTTGCGTTTACGGCTCTTGGCCGCCGTGCCGTCGCTGCGCCTGGCTCGGCTGGCCAAGTGGGCGACCTGCGACTCCGCGATGAGCCGCCAGACAGCGGAGATGGCCGCCTGCTGCTCAAGCCACTGCTGCAGCAACTGCGGGCTGATGTCAGCCGCCCTGGCTTTCGCCTTTGCCGCGGCATCGGCCTCGGCGTTGCCAAGCCTGTCCTCTTCACAGACTCCTGCCGCCGTCGCCTCCTCAGCCGTGTTGTGGCTTGGCATCCACTCCAGCTGCCAGCCTTCGCTGCTGCGGAGGTGGGGCCAGCATAGCCCCCACAGATCCGCATTGCGGCTCCTGAGCAACTCTTCCTTCGTGATGTGGCCGTCCTGGATGGAGATGCACTTGAAGAAAACGGACAAGCAGTCCGTGACGATGGTGCCTGGCGGGGCCGAGCACAGCACGTGGCAGACCGCAACCAGCTCCGCCCTGCCTATGGTTTGGAGCCCTGGGCACGGCCCCGCCATGCTCCACCAGCCGGCCCTGGGGCACCGCCCAGCCACCGCCCATGCAGCTACTCTGACTTCCGGCCACCTCGGCCGCAGACAGCTGCCATCGACGTAGTACTTCGCACTGGCTGGGATGGGCCCCCAGCTGTCCCGCGGCAAAGCGTTTCTCCAGGCCGTGATCTCGGGGAGTTCGCACGGGATGCCATGCTCCCTGGTGCAAGCCGGCAGGGCCACGAGGGCTCCTCGCTGGGCTCCCTGCAAGGCCCTAGCCCTGAGGGCGTGCCGCCGCGGGCAGTGCCACCAGCGGTGCTGCAGATCCTCAGGGGCTCCGCAAGCACAGCACCCCTTGCCGCCGTTCCACCTGGCGGCCGTTGCCTCGGGGACAGCATCGCCGGCGATGACACCAACCAGGGCTGCCAAGCGGTCTGCCGGGAGATTGAGCCGCCCAAGTTGCATGCGCAGCCACTGCCACTGGACCGTCTGGCCCGCCAGCTTCAGCTTCGGCCTGCAAACTGCCACTCTGCTGGTGTCCTGCTGCTTCTGGGCCTCCGTGAGCCACGCATTCCGCTGCTGCTCATGCACGCGGAGTGGCTGCTCCAGCACCGCCTCGCCCACATGCCAACGATGCAGGTTTCCTCGCACACCTGCTCGCTCGAGGACTTTGCGAAGCGCCGCAACCGGGTTGCACCTGTCCGTTGCTGCCCACAACCAGTCCAACTGGTGGAGCTCGAAGTGGCCATCTTGGACCAGCAAGCTGACCGTGCGGGCTGCAGCCAACAACACCGCCACTACCGGGTCGGCCTTGACAGGAATGGCCCCTGCCCAAAGCAAGATTCGGTAGTCTGCCGCCGGGCCGCCTTGCCACACAGCATGCCTGACCCACCGCCGCATGGCAAGCAAGACGTGGTCTGGTTGCTCCCGGCAGCTGGTGCCGAAGACTCCTGCCGACAGGGCTGCCGCGGCCGCGAACCTGCCCTTCTCCAGCATGGGCATGCTGAGCCTGGCAATTTTGCCCAATCTGTTGCAAGCCGGCGACCACCTGGCCATGGCTGCCGCTTGCTCTGCCGGCCCCGCCCCTTGGATGACGCCGAGATCCTTAAGGGCCTCGGTGCAGCCGAACAGCGGCCCTGCCGCAGCCCGCATGGCTGCTGTGAGACGGGCGTTCGACCCTAGCACCCCCGACTTGGGCCGGTTGACCTTCAGGCTCATGGTCTGCATCTCCTCCGCCTTGCGGGCCGCTTCACCTGCAAGCTCAACTGCCGCTTGCTCGCCCTGCACAAAGGCGGTGCAGTCGTCGACCCACGTCCGGACAGACGGCCGGGCTTGCCCATGTCTGAGCAGCCGCCAAGGCTGGGTGACAATGGACAGGAACATCGTGGCGAAAGGGCAGCCCGCCGGTAGACCCGACGTGGGCGTGCGCGGGTTGCCGACCGCATCGCCTATTCTAACTGCCCGCTCGGCCTTGTACATGGCAAATGCGGGCCCCAGAATCTGCTGGTGGACTCCAGCTTTCCTCAGGGCCTGCTCCAGGAACTCAAGGTCTAGACCATCATAGGCCTTGGCGAAGTCCACGCACGCAGCCCCTGCTCCTTCGCCCGTGGCCTTGCCCAGGGCAAGGGTGGTGGCCAAGATGGCTGCCTGGAACTCTGCCTCTTCCCTGGTGCCGACGAGCAGCGAAGTGTGTTCGCCCAGCCACACCTTGAGCTGCTTGGCTCGGATCTTTGCCCATGCCCGGTAGGCCAAGGGCAGGATGGTGATGGGCCGCGCCTGGAGCTTCTCCACTGGCTTGCCTCCCTTGCTGAGCAGGCAGACATGTGCCTGCAGCAGCTGCAGCGGCCAACGGCCTTGCCGCTCGCATAACTCGAGTAGCTCGGCCAATTTGTCCCAGTGCTCCATGGGCCAAGCCTGCCAGTCGGCCGCCTGCAAGCCATCTGCCCCCCCGGCCTTGCGGCCCATGGCAAGGGCCACTTTCCGGAGGTGCCTGCCAGACACGGGCTTCTGCCTCGGCATCGCCTCGCCTGCCGGCACCTTGGCGACGGCAGCATCGACAGACTCCCGATCGAGTTTGGCACCCCAAAGCCCCCACCAAGCTTCGTCGGCCTCCTCGAGCTGCTGCTGCTTGCCGCAGCCGCTGGGCAGCCAGGTAGTGTCGTCCTGCCTGAGCCAAGCATAGATGGCCTTGCTGCCGGAGGCCTTCTGCCGCTCCAGCCAGCTGTGCCATGCGTCTCTGCGTTGATCCGCTGCTTGCACTCTGTGGTGCTCCAGGGCCGCCTTGGACTGCTTGAGCCAGCTTTTGATGGCCAGCGGGTCCGCGAGGTTGCCTGCGATGGGCGGCACCTGCTGGCACCCACGGTCCGTGCGTAGCTTCCTGACAAGCTGCTTGCGGATCATGGCTTGCTCCGCACCCGCGACGTTGCAGACCTTGTGCAGTGCCTCCAGCTGCCCGACCCGCTGCACCAGGAGGCTGGTGACACGGTCGCTGGTTTGCCCGGCCTTTTGCGGCTTGAGCTCGCTTTGCATCTTGGCGTAGCCTGGCAACCACTCCTCCTGCAGCCCGCCGCTGCCGTGGTTGTGGAGCTCGATGGTGCTCTGCCAAAAC
>JBIPMR010000466.1:0-3962 GCA_044369025.1 Luteolibacter sp. | reverse complement strand
CCGGCCGCTTTGTCGCCGGTACCGGCAGCAGTGCGCACCGCCGGGTGGTGGTATCCAGCACCGGACAAACCGAGCGCAACACCTTTGCCAACGGCCGCTGGTCGAGTGTCACCCGCTGGATGTGGAATGCCATCGCCCGCGGTCGCGACCTGCGCGAAAGCTATGGCGAGGCCACCGACCTCGCCCGCATGATCGGGGTGACCGTGCCGTCGTTGTTTGATGACAATGGCGACGGCAATTTCACCAAACTGCGAGACGGGCTCAAGGCGATCAATGCGTTCGTCGGCTCGGCCTATGTGACGGCCGATGACCCGCCATTCATCGGCACGGCCAGCGCGATGATGCAGGTGGCCGCCGGACAGCGCGCGCGGTTCTGGGTTTCCAGTATCGTGATGCCCGATGGCGCGGCGCCGCAAAGTGTCTGGTGCGAAGTGCTGGGACCGGATGGCACCACACGTGGCAGCAGCACCCTCTGGCATAATCCCGTCAAGGACCGCCATGAAGGTTCCTTCGCCGCCTTCAGCGAATCCGGGCGCTACCTGGTCTTCGTGCAGGCCGGCACCCCGGGAGATCCCTCACGCACCACGCCACCGGCGGTGATCCTGGTCGATTACGCCAGCGCGCCAAGCCACGGCGTGCCGCTCACTGCCGGCCTGCCCGCTCTCACCCTGCCGCTCGATGGCCGGACGATGGAGGTGGAAAGCGACGCCGGCGGTGAATGGTGCCTGCCACTGTTGCGCGGCCAGCGGGTCATCGTGGAAGCCCGTGAGGTTTCCACGGGGCGCGATGTCGGGATCCAACTCGTCGGCAACAACGGGCAAGTGCTCGCCGCCGCCGACGTTTGGGGCAATGGTTTCGGCGAAATCATCGATGGCTGGGAAGCTCCGGCGGATGGCACCTATCTGGTGCGCGCCAACTTCGCCACCGGCGGCGCTGCCGCCACCTGCAAGGTCCGAGCCTATGTGAAGTATGAGGCCGGCGCGGATCACTTGGTTTCCCTGCCGGGACAAACAATCGTCTTCAATCCTCCGGCTGCCCATTCCCTCACCAGCGGACCGCTCGCCCTGACCGCCAGCGCAAGCTCCGGCCGGACGGTGCGCTTTGAAATCCTCAGTGGCCCTGCCACGCTGAGTGGCAATTCCCTTCTCCCGACCCAAGCCGGCCCGGTCGTCGTCCGCGCCCTGCAGGATGGAACGGTTGCCCTCGACTCCGCCGTTCCCGTCGAACGCAGCATCCTGATTACAGGCATTGCCGCGGAATCCTACGCAAGCTGGGCGCAAAGCACCTTCGGCAGCGACGATGCGACCCAGGGCGGACCCACCCAGGATCCCGACGGCGACGGGCAAAGCAACGAGCGCGAGTGGCAGGCCAAAACCAACCCGCGCAATGCTGCGGATAAGTTCGAAATCGCCACCGCCACCCGTGACGCCGCCGGCTTCAAACTCCGCTGGCTGGCCAAGCCAGGCGTGAATTACCGAATCGCCTGCAGCCATGACTTGGTGAACTGGACCGAGCTTCCCAATTCCCGCGTCACCGGCGCCGGGATCGAGGTGGAATCCACCGATCCAACCATCAGCGCTCCCGGAAAATTCTACCGCGTGGAGGTCATCCAGCCATGACGGTGGTGAATCGGCTGGTCAGTCCTCGCGGATTAACACCTTGTGATATTTGACGCATGGTTATTGTCATTTATTGTCCGCAACGGCATTCCAAAAGTCGCTCTCGTGGATTATCAGGATTGGGTTTCCCGACTTCCGGGAATCGATCGCCTTTTCGACTTTGCGTCCGTAACAGGAAAATGCCCAGCACGGGTTTCCACCGGCACCGACCACCAAATAATGAGTTTGAGCGGTCACATTCGGCGCGAAGGCGGCCCCCAGTTCGGTGATTTGATCGGCGATTTGTTTACGGGTCGCCTAGGAGGACGTGCCTGTGAATGTGAAGACTCGACCGTCGAACGCGATCTCAGGGCACATCGAGCAGATCCCCGGAAGTGTGAAGGTTTTTGGAAGTCTGGCTTTTACCCGTTGGCCTTCGTCCCTGACTCTTTTGGCGAAGGAAAACTCAATGAAGTCTTCGAAGAGGTAGGGTGATCAGCGACCGGTGAGGGCGGGATCCGGGGTTGACGATGCGGAGACTAACAAGCTGATGGCGGACGGGAAGGAAGAAATTTCCGGGCGGCGGGTGGGTGCGGGGAGGCTGCCTGAAAAAAGTGCCGATGAGGTAGCCGTCGGTGGGGAAATTGGTGGCGGGGTCGCCGTCTTCATCGAGCATCTTGTGCTTCTGCTTGGCGGAGCTCTGGATTTTCTGGAGGGTGGTGACGAGATCGGTGGCGGCCTGGCCGGCGAGGTCGGTGGCGGCCTTGGAGTCTTCCTTGGCCTGGCCGGATTCGCTGGCGCGCTGGCGGGATTCCTTCACCACGGTGTCGAAGCCGTCCAGATAGAGGGCGGTGATGTCCTGCTCGTCGAGGGCGGCGGCGGGGATGGATTCGCCGAGGGCGAGGTCTTCGAGCTGGCTGTTCTGATCATAACCGCGAGTGGCTGGGGTGGCGGCGGATGGTTCTGCGGGAGGAGTGATAGAGTCGGGCATGGTTCCATCGGCTTTTTAACAGTTACTGGCTGTTATCCGGTTTTTCTGATGGAGGCACGGGAAAACGTCGGGGAGGTGGAAGAAATTTGAATGGAACCGCAGATGAGGGCGGAGTTGGGAATGGGGAGGAAGATGGGGCACCACGGAATACCCGGAATACCCGGAAGGAAGAGGGAGGGGTTTCGCCTGAGAGGCGAGGTAACAACCGCGGGTGAAACCGAATGGGGTGGTCTGGCTGGATCACTTGTAAAAGGCGGGGTTTGGATGGGTGCGCCCTTTTTGGATTCCTTGCGTGTGTTCGGAGCATTTTGACTCAGGATTGGAAGGGGGTTCGTCCATGTCCGCTTCGCTTCCATTGTGGTTCAAACTCTGAATTTCGGGGCATTTTCCCGAAAAGTGGGCTCAGCGGTGGGAAAACCCGATGTCGCGGTGAGGGAACGGTTTGAAAACATCAAAATATGTGGCATCGCGGTGGAGATGCGGAGTTTCGCGGTCGCAAAATGAGGTTTTGCGGTGGAAGTGTGGGTTTCCGCAATGGGGGAGATTTGAAAACAGTGGGTTTGCGGAAGGTCGCGGTGGGGGAAACATGGAGGGGGATCACCAATCGCCCGGCCCATGAGCGGACCATGACCTGAGCCAAGCCGCCACCCATTGGCTCAGCATGGGCAGGGCGGACAGATTCCGCCCCTCCTTGTTGCGCTTCGCGCTTCGTGCGGGATGTGCTCGTTTTCACAAATCCTGACGCGCGACAATATCGGCGGGGAATGACTCAGGCTTTTTTCGCCAACAGCGCGTCGAGCACCTCGCCGCTGTCGCAGATTTCGATGGGGCGGTTGCCGGGCGACATGAGTTCCTTGTCGGCGTTGATGCCGATCTGGTGATAGATAGTGGTGGCGAGATCCGCGACGCCGACGCCGTCGGTATCGACCTCGCCGCCGAGGCTGTCGGATGCGCCATGGACGTAGCCTTGTTTCATGCCGCCGCCGGCGAGCAGGGTGGAGAACACCCGCGGCCAGTGATCGCGGCCGCCGGTGGCGTTGATTTTGGGGGTGCGGCCGAACTCGGTGGTGACCATGACCAGCGTGGAATCCAACATGCCGCGCCGCTCGAGATCGCGGATCAGGGCGGCGATCGCCTTGTCGGTGGGCGGAAGATCTTTTTCGATGCCGGCCTTGAGATTGTCGTGGTGATCCCAGCCGCCGGCGGTGAGTGAGACAAATCGAACGCCGCCTTCGATCAACCGGCGAGCGAGCAACATGCGCTGGCCGGCGGCGCTGCGGCCGTATTCGTCCTTGAGCGCGTCCGGCTCGGATTTCAAATCGAACGCCTCGCGGGCTTTCTGCGAGGAAATCAACTTGTAGGCGTGCTGATAG
>JBIPMR010000465.1:0-3964 GCA_044369025.1 Luteolibacter sp. | reverse complement strand
TTCATGGAACAGGGGCACACCCGCGATCCGCTCAAACGGATCGCGGGTGTGCTTTTTCCCGACGGCGTGGAGCTCTTCTCTTTCTCATCCCATCGGCTTGGTGGGCCGAAGTCCCACCCTCCATAACGGGCTAACCGATCTGTGGATGGCCATGAATCGAGCTACCCCGTCGCGGGCGAAATGAATTTCGCGGTCCGTGGGTTTTGGCTCTAACGGCGACGGATCGCAGCAGCCCGAATCCTGCGAGGAGCTGCAACGCGGCAGTCGGCTCGGGCACACCGGTGACCGGAATGAGCGGTGAATCGAGGATTTCCGACGGATCACGGAGCTCGAACATGAACAGTGAGTTTCCGGTTCCCGTTTTGCCCACCGTGATCTGGATTCTGAATTGGTCGTGTCCGCCCAGGTGGTCGTTGTCGGGGTGTCGGGTTCGAAAGGTTGGACGGATCAATCTGGATTCCGCAGCTTCGCGGAACCGCGGGGTTACCGGTTGAGAGTCAAGAAACACAAGATTTATACCCTGTCCTACGCGATCACGTGGAGTGACGGTTTCGCGGTAGAACAACGCCAATCTATCAGCCAGGCAGTGTGCCGCTGAGGGTGATTTTCGAGGTGGCCAGAATTCCGTTAGGCCCGCGCACCTCGCCTGCGACCTGGGCCAGGCCGCCGAGGCGGCCCTCGACTTTCGCCCGGATTTCCAACACATCGCCCGGGACGGCGGCACCGAGGATTTTGGCCCCGCGCACGCCGGTGAGTCTGACATCACTCATCGGCGGATTCGCACGATCCGTCTGGATCACCACGCCGCCCAGCTGGGCGATCGCCTCGATCAGGATCACGCCCGGCATCATCGGATTTCCCGGGAAGTGACCTTCCAGAAACGCCTCGCCGCCGCGCACCTGATAGCGTGCCACCGCTTCCACCCCGGGATCGAGGGAGACGAGTTCATCGAGAAATCGGAAGGAGCGCCCGTGTGGGAGCGATTGCAGGGCTTGTTGGAGGTCCGGACTCATCTGCGCGGCATCATCGCACGGGACCGCCCCACACTGACAAGCGGATAGGCGTCATTTGCGAACCACCTCCACCGGGGTTCCGGTTTCGACCCACTGGTAGAAAAATCTGGCGGGATTGCCCTCGCCGAGCGGCAGACGGATGCAGCCGTGCGACGCCGGATACTTCGGCACGCTGGGAAAGCCGTGGATGAAGACGTGGCCGTGGATTTGCACGCTCCAGGGCATGGGCGCGTTGTCATAAATCGAGGAGTAATGCATGCGCGCCTTGTAAGGGCCTGCCTTGAAATTCCCGGTGGGAGTGCGGCCGCCCCGCCCCGAGCTGATGCGGGATTGCAGCACGAGGCGATTTCCCTGCCAGGCCTGGAGTTGTTGGGTGGCGAGGTTGACTTCGACCCGCTTCGGGCGGATTTCGACGGCAAGCTCGCGATCGCCCGAGCGGAGGGTGTGGGTGGATCCGTTGCTGCCGGCGGTGACTAACAGGCCGGCGGCGGCCAGGTCGGGAACCGCGACGAGTTCCGTCCCGTCGATCAGTTTGGGGAGCGGCTCGTTCTTGAGCGAGCGACCTTGGATGGCGATTTCACCGGCCTTGGGGCCGCGAGACAGTGATAATTCCAATTGGCGGCAGACATCCGTCAATGGCACGTAAGCCACCTCCGGGCGTGCGGCGAAGCTGATGCCATCGACCGTTGCAACAACGGCGTGGCACGCTGAAATCGTCGTGATCAGAACCGCCGCCACTCTAGCGGGCCAGCGATGGCGGCAAGGCAGTCCGGTGACTGGTGAATGGCTGGGCTGGTGGGTGCTTTTCAAAAGAGTTTTCCAAGCGGCGTCAGCCGCCGGATTGTTTCGGGACGGTGACGACGAGCATGCCTTCCTTGCGCTCGACCTTGAGTTGATCCGCAAGGACGGGGCCTGGGAGTGTTAGTATCTGCGAGTAGGCGCTTTCCTGAGCGATTTCCGCGCCATCTACGGTTTTTGCGGTCTTTTCCCGGGCATGGACTTTGAGGGTTTGGCCGTCGATGGTGACCTCGGCGTCGGCCATTTTCCGGTCTGGCAGATAGACGGTGATCACGTATTTCCCATCGATTTCCTGGAGGTCGATGGAGGAGCCGAAGTGCGGGAGGTCGAAGAGATCGCCGTAGTCGGGAAGCGTGCGGAATTCGTCGAATGCCTTTTCAAAAATCCGGTCCATCTCACGGCGCATGCCGCGCATTTGATCGAGCACGTCGCGATCCCAGCCATCGGTGGGCGGCTTGGTGGACGGCGGTGGCAGGGAGGAAGGCTCGGGTTTCGGGGTTTCCCCGGATTTCGGCACGCGGATCAGGAGCATGTGGTTTTGCGCCATGCGTTCCACCTCGGGCTGGGCACCCGGTGCCACCTTGGCGAGAGTGATCAGCTGCTCGTAGCGGCTGAGCGCCCCTTCGGCGGGCGCGATGATCCGCAGGTGGCCGCCGTTTTCCAAAACCACCCGGGCCTTGGCGAGGTCGCGTTTGGGCAGGCTGACGCGGACGGTGTAGCCGTCGTTTTGTTCGCGCAGGTCGACCGAAGCGGTGGAAATCGTGAGCCGGGCGTTCGCCGACTCACGGACATCCTTCCAGTGGTCGCGGTAATTTTCCGACATCCGCTGCTGCCAATGTTTCATTTTTTCCATGAATTCGGGTCGGTGCATCCGCTGGGGTGGGTCGGTGGCGGTCACGGGCGGGCAGATGGATAGAAGGCAAACGGTGAACAGGCAAGCGCGATGGCGCAGGCTGATGGGGGATGGAATGGTGGTTTTCATCGGATGATGGGGAAATTATCATGACAGTAGCCCGTGCCACCGCCCCTGGAAATGCGGGGAAATCCGAACCTGAATTAGGCTTCCGGCGAGGTCCTGCGTACGCAACTCGCCCCAAACGATGGGCGAGTTGGCAGATCGGCCAAAATGCCGATTGCATCCCGCGCCCGATTTGTTGGAATCCACTCAGCAACCCCTAAAATCATGCGCATCCTACTCACCACCTGCAGTTATCAAGACACTCCCGGCCCTCACCACCCACTGATGGAAGCCCAAGGCTGGGACATCGTGCGCGAGCGCGGCCCGCTGTCCGAAGCCCGCATGCTCGAACTTGCCGGTGACTTCGATGCGTTTCTGTGTGGCGACGACGCGATCACCCGTGCGGTGATTGAGAAATCCCTGCCGCGGCTCAAGGTGATTTCCAAATACGGCATCGGCTTGGATAAAATCGACATTCCGGCGACCAAGGAGCTGAACATCCCCGTGCTTTTCACCCCGGGGGTGAACCACACCACCGTCGCCGAGCACACGTTCGGCCTGTTGATCGGCATCACCAAGCACATCGTCACCACCGCGGCCGCCGCGCGCCAGGGCGAGTGGCTGCGCCTCACCGGCCATGAAATTTTCGAGAAGACCATGGGCATCATCGGCCTCGGCCGCATCGGCAAGGAGGTGGCCATCCGCGCCAAAGCGTTCGGCATGCCGATCATCGCGTTTGATCCTTACTGGGATGAAAAGTTCGCTGCCGAGTATGGAGTGAAGCGCTGCGCGACGATGGACGAGGTGCTCAAAGAGGCCGACGTGGTTTCGTTGCACTGCAATCTATCCGACGAGACCCGGAGCATGATCCGCAGCGGGAAAATCGCGGAAATGAAGGACGGCGTGGTCATTCTCAACTGCGCCCGCGGCGAAATCGTCGAAACCGCCGACATGGTGGAAGCGCTCAAAAGCGGCAAGGTCGGCGGCTACGGTGCGGACGTGCTCGATGAGGAACCGCCGCGCGCGGACCACCCGCTGCTATCAGCTCCTAACTGCGTGATCACCCCGCACATCGGCTCGCGGACCTACGAGAGCGTCCCCCGCCAGGCGATGAAGTCGCTCAACAACCTGATCAAGGCGCTCAAGGGCGACAGCGAGTGTAATTGCGCGAACGGCGTCGCGATCGGCCAGCCGC
>JBIPMR010000463.1:0-3970 GCA_044369025.1 Luteolibacter sp. | reverse complement strand
CTCGGTCAGGATGTGGGCGGCACCGGCGTAGAGGCGGGCAACCTTCTCGGTGGCGCGCTGCAACTGGGTGAGCCGGCGGTTCATTTCAAAGCCGGTGGCGACCACCTGGTCATAAAGCCGCTCCAGTTCGACGATGTGCTGTTTGTTCGCCGAGGTGCGGTTGTATTCGTCCATGACAGAGGCGGCCTCGTCATCGAGGGAGGATGCTTGCATTTCCAACAAGGCCGCTCCCGTATCCGACGAGAGACCGATCAATCCCGAGGCCAAAGCCGCCATTTCACCCTGCATCTCGAGCGCTCCGCGGGCGGGGGCGGAGACGTCGACCGAAGTTCCGGCATCGGTGGGAAGGGCCTCGGCCGCGGCGGAAGCCAGGGCTCCGGTGTAGTCGTAGTAGAACATCGCGGCGCTGGCGGCGGTGGCCAGCGAGAACGCGGCATTTCTCACGTTGCCCGCTTGATCCGAACTGGCCGAGGCCGCCGCGTCCGCCGTCTCGAACTCGCTGTTGAATTCGGAATAAAGCTGATAGTCGCGGTTGAAGCGGTTCATCAACGTGGTGAAGGTGCTGGCCGAATCACGCAGATTGACCTGCGCCTCGTAACAGTCGAGCAGCGCGCTCTGGATCTCCCCGGTTTGGCCGCGTTTGCCGAGGCCGCTGGTCACGGTGTCGGAGAACTGGCCGAGGCTGAACTTGGAAATTGTATAACTCCGGTTCACATATTGCGTCGGATCATTGAGCCGGCGGTTCGGCGGATCGAGCGACCAGTCGCGGAACGGGTCGATATTGACCGGCTCGCGGAAATTCACGGTCACCGTGCTGTCGGTCGAAATGATCGGCGACGGCCGGTCGAGGAAATACGAATGATAGAAGTCCGGTCCCGCGTAGCCCTGGGCATACAATTTCCCCGGTCCGGTATCGCCGGCGTAGGCCGTGCCATAGAGCGAGATCAGTTGATACTCGTAGGCCGACTCCTGCTTGGTCACCGCTTCGTTGTAGTCGTCCAGGCTGTCGTTCTGGACCCGCAGCTGTCGATTCATCGTGCCGGCCTGATGGAAGGCGTTCTTGGCATTGACCGAGGCTTTGATCGCGCGCTCGTAAATCTGTTCGAAATGGGATTTTCCGGCAGCCACTTCGGACGGCGAGATATCGAAGGCCATCGCGTCATGGGCCAGACCGAGAGGATTCAAGTGGGCCTGCAAGCTCGCGCTGAGACGGAGAATCCCTGCGCCGCTGGACACCAGTTCGTTCAACTCAGGCACGGTGGTGCGGTCGATTTTCTCGATGCCCTCGTGCACAGTGTCAACATCCGGCAGCATGGCATTCGCACTGACCCAGTTCAGATAGGCACCTTGGAAGGTGCGGGACGACCACTCGTCGACGCCCCAGTGGCGGGTTTTTCCGGTGCCGGCATTCGCCTTGGCTTCGTGGAAATGGGACCAGCCATACTCCTCACCATCCTGGTGATCATTGCGGGCGGTGAAATCCAGGATGTCCTCGCCGGTGCGGGCCAATGCCGCGGCGGCGGCGGCGAATTTCCGCTCGTCCTGATAGTCCACTTCCACCGTCTGGCCGAGAACCGACACGGTCTCCGCCTTGGGAACCCAGTCGAAATACGGGCTGGTCAGCAGTTTGTAGTAGCCGGTGAGCGCGGTGAGATAATGGCCGTAGGCGTCACCATGGCCTTGCGGAAACATCGCCTGCGCATCATTCGCATCGATCACGCCGTTGGCGTCCGCACTGCCGGATTTTTCCTTGATGCCATAGTTCACGGCATAGATCGGTTCGCCGGACTCGATGCCGTTGATATAGTTCCAGTAAAGCCTGTTATAGGCAGGGCCGACATTCGTATTGGTCCCGAAATCGTCGCGACCGCGCAACAGGCCGAGGGTTTCATCCATCATCGTGGCCACCTGCCCTTCGAAGGAAAAGCGGGCGGAGCTGACCTCGGAGGAGTCGAGCAGGCCATCAATCAGGAGCGTGGGATTCTGGGCGTCGTCCCAGGCTTCGTTGCCGAGAGTCGAGTAGAGATCGCTCAGATAGCCCGCGGCCAGCTGCAGCGTCTGATTGACCGCGGTGGTCGAGACACCGGCGTCGAGGCTCTGGGCTTTGACGCGGTTGAGCACCGTTTCATAAATCTCGATCAGGCCGAAGTCGTTGATGTTGTCGAGATTGAGCGCGACATCCCCTTCCCAGCGCTTGCCGGCCTGGGTGAGTACGCTGACGTCGGTGCTGACCGGGTTGTTATAAAGATCGGTGTTGCGCTGGTTGAACGGGTTGATGCCGTCGAGCACCCGCTTGACCCAGCTTTCGACCAGCACGGGTTCCATCCAGTCGCTGTAAACATCGCCGGGAGCGACCATGCTGATGCCCGCCTTCGGCTTGTAGCGCATGGTGAAATAGTTGTCGCTGAAGACCAGCAGGGTGTTTCCGGCGATGGAGTTCGACGAACCGCCGATCATCACGATGTTGGTCAGCGGGGTGTTGGAAGCGTTGATCCACTGCGAGGTGACCAATTCGGTTTTGGCCGGGACGTGCATCCGGAAGTCGATGTTGTGGGCGGGGCTGTTCGCGCCGTTGGGTGAATAGAGCGCCACTTCGATCCGGTTGTCGCCCACCCCGAAGAACGACGGGGCCACCTCGAACTGATCGCCGAGTCCGTCGACCGCCAGCCCGGAGCGGGCCGACTGCGGGGTCAGGTTGCCGGGAACCGCGGTGCCCGAGGGCAGCTGATAGGCGAGCGCGGGAACGCCGTTGACATACAACAGAAAACCATCCGTCGAGTTGAGGTCCGCGCTGAAGACGAACTGGGACGGCACGGAACCCGTCAATGACAGACCCGCCACGCTCTTGAACAAGCGGCCGGGACGGCCCGATCCGTTGGTGTAGGAGCTGCCGTTGACCGGATAGCTTTTCGGCAGGGTTTCCAATGGTGTCGGCGGATAGGTCAACAAGGAGCCCGCCGCCGGATCCGACGCTGGATTGGTGATCAGGTACCAGGTATTCGTCGCGGGCGCGGTGGTGCTGCCGAGGACGCGGACCGTCGAGTAGGAATAAATGGCCGGAGCCGCGCCGCCGGACGAGGGCAGGTAGGACCACTGGAAATCATAATTCTCCGGATGGGCCGCGAAGTCGCCGCTGTGGCGCAGGGTGACCTGCTCGTCGAGCGGGTTGGAGGAAAGGAGCTTCTTCAGATCACCCTGATAGAGCTGTGGCAGCACCTTGATGACCTTCATGTCCACGCCGGATCCGGGCGGAGTGAAGGCCTTGCCGTCGCTGAACAACAAGGTCACGTAGCCGGATCCCTTGCCGGTGGCGCTGAGCGCGTAGCTGTCGACCGCCGTGTCGGAATAGGAAACCTCCGGCAACGCCTGGGCGCCGACGTCGACGCTCTTCGGTGAATCGACGATGTAGGTGCCGGGTTTGGCCGGATCTTCCTTGAAGGTCTCGACGCGGGTGCTGAGCGCGGTGATCGCGTTGTCCCATTTCGATTTGTCGGAATCGGTGGCGATCACGAGGCCCTTGAGCGCCGCGGTATCCGCCGGACTCAGGGTGTTGAGGTTCAGATAGTCCTCGCCGGCGGTCGAATCGACAAACTCGCCGTCCAGTTCCAACCCGCCGATGTCGCCGAGCTGCGGATTCAGATAGAACCGCTGCTGCAGGTGCGGCGGCGCGAGTTGGAAGTAGGTCTTGCCGTTCTGCGAGGTGGTCTTGAGCGATCCCGGCAGCGCGGACAGGCCCACGGCGCTGCTGTTGAGCAGGATGGTCTTGGCGCGGGTCGGATCGTGCAGGGTCACGCTCGGGGCGGCGGGGCCGCCGAGGGCGATCGACTGCTGATAGAGAACGCGGGCGCTGGTCTGGCCCCGGACGGCGGGGAGGCCGTTTTTCGCAAGCGCGAGTGATTCGGCCACGCTCAGCGTCGGCGGGTTGGTGGGCCAGGTCGGGAAATACAGCACCGTGACCGGGATGCCGGTG
>JBIPMR010000464.1:0-3970 GCA_044369025.1 Luteolibacter sp. | reverse complement strand
TTCTTTGAAACCAACCATCCATGAAAATCACCACCTACACCGGCGGCTTCGTCCAGACCAACGGCTACCTCGTCGAGACGCCCGATGGCAACCTGCTCATCGACGCGCCGGAAGGCATCGCCGAATGGGTCGCCGGCCGTGGCGTCCGCGTCGATGATGTGCTTCTGACGCATCAGCATTACGACCATGTCACCGACGCCGCCGCGCTGCGGGCCGCGGGTGCGAAGCTGCATGCGCTCGAGGATTATTCCCGCGACCTGACCTTGGAATCCGCCGCGCGCGGCTGGGGATTGCCGATCTCGGTGCCGCCCTATCAAATTGATAGCCGCTTTGAAATCGGCAGCCCGCTGCGGCTCGCCGGTCTCGAAATCTCGCTGGCCCACATTCCGGGCCACGCGCTGGATAGCGTGACTTTCCATCTGACCGGCCACGGGGTGGTGTTTTCGGGCGACACCCTGTTTGCCGGATCGATCGGCCGGACCGATTTGCCGGGTGGCAGCACCACCCAATTGCTCGACGGCATCGCCCGGCATTTGATGACGCTGCCGCCGGAAACCCGGATCCTGCCCGGCCACGGTCCCGGCACCACCGTCGGCGCGGAGGCGGCCGGCAATCCTTACCTGGATTGAAGATCCGCCAGCCTCCCATGAAATTTTCCGTGAAAACCCATCGTCTCTAGTAGCTACCATTCGTGAAAACCACGTGGATTTCCCAAAAACCATGAATTCATCCAACCACACTCCAGCTCCCGACGGCGCGCTTCGTGCGCGTCGCTCCTTCCTCAAGGGCACCCTTGCCGCGGGCGGCACCAGCTTTTTCGCCCCGCAACTGATGTTCGGCGCCCCCGGCAAGGCGGCTCCCGGCGCGCGGGTCAATCTCGCCTGCTGCGGCATCGGCAACCGCGCTGCGGAAATCATCAAGGCGTTGCATGCCACCGGACTCGCCAACGTCGTCGCGCTGTGCGACACGGACATGGGCGCCAAGCACACGCAAGGGATCCTCAAGATGTTTCCCGATGTGCCGCGGTTCCAGGATTTCCGCCAGATGTTCGACAAAATGGGCAAGGAAATCGAAGCGGTGAGCGTCGGCACGCCGGACTTCTCGCATTTCCCGATCGCGATGTTGGCGATGTCCCTCGGCAAGCATGTCTATTGCGAAAAGCCGATGGGCCACAGCTTCAAACAGGTGGCGTTGATGATGGCCGCCGAGAAAAAATACAAGGTGGCCGCGCAGATGGGCAACCAGGGCCACTCCGAGGCCGCCTACTTCCAGTTCAAAGCGTGGACCGATGCCGGCATCATCAAGAACGTCACCAAAATGGGCGCGTTCATGAACAACCCGCGCCGCTGGCACGGGATGAAAGTCGATGGTCTGTTAGCGGAAGAGCCCATCCCCGACACCCTCGATTGGGAAACCTGGCTGGCGACCGCCGAGGCCCACAAGTATCACAAAGGTTATATGAACGGCGAGTGGCGTTCCTGGTTCGATTTCGGCAACGGCGCCCTCGGCGACTGGGGCGCGCACATCTTCGATACCGCCCACGAGTTTCTCAATCTGGGAATGCCGACCGAAGTCGATCCGGTGATGATGAAGGGATACAGCCCGTTCATTTTCCCGCAGGAGTCCACCTTGGTGTTCAAGTTCCCGGCCCGTGGCGCGATGCCCGCGCTCGACCTGACGTGGTATGAGGGCCAGAACAATCCACCGCCGCTGCCGAATGATTTCGGCGAGGCGGTGGTCGATTCCGACATCCCGCCGCCGAGCACCGGCAAGATCGATACCAAGAAGACACCGCCTGGAAAAATCATCTACGGCGAGGGCCTCACCTTCAAAGGCGGCTCGCATGGTTCCTCCTTGAAGATCATTCCCGACTCGAAGGCGAAGGACATGGCGTCCAAGCTTCCCGACGTGCCGAAGAGCCCGTCGAACCATTTCAAGAACTTCCTGCTCGCCTGCAAGGGCGAGGAAAAATGCCGATCCTCATTCGCGGTCGCGGGTCCGTTGTGCCAGGCGATGGCGCTCGGCATCATCGCCCAGCGGGTGAATTCCAAGATCCAATTCGACGCGGCGACGCGCCAAATCACCAACCACAAGGTGGCTAACGGCCTGCTGGACGGAGCGACGCCGCGCGCGGATTGGCTTCAGTTTTACAAACTGTGAGGCTGGCCCGGTTCATCACCTAACCAAAATCTACCACTGCAATCCCGGGGAACTGGGATTGCGGTTTTTTTGGGTATGAAACGGCCATGTCAGCCATCCCGTGCGGAGTGCGAAGCGCAACAAGGAGGGGCGCAATCTGTCCGCCCAGCCCATGGTCCGCTCATGGGCAGGGCGATCGCCCCTCCTTGGGGAATTCCCCAAATCCTGGCGCGCGGCAGTCTATCCACCCAAGCCGACGTGATCGATCAAGCGCACCTCGCCATAGAAAACCGCCGCCGCCAGGATGGCCGGGCGTTCGATCCGGGTCACGGCTTGCAGGGTCTCCGCGTCCACCCGCGCCAGATAGTCGATGCGCGCCAGCGGCGAGGTCTCGATGCCCACCCGCGCGACCCGCAGCATTTCCGCCGGATCCGCCAAGGCCGCGGCTGCGAGCAAGCTGCGGTGGATGCGCGGGGCGTCGGCGCGTTGTTCCGGGTTGAGCCTGACATTCCGCGAGGACATGGCGAGGCCGTCGGGTTCGCGCACGGTCGGGCATTCGAGGATCTCCACCGGCACGTCGAGGTCGCGCACCATGCGGCGGATGACGGCGAGCTGTTGGAAATCCTTTTCGCCGAACACCGCGGCGTGGCAACCGCTCAGCAGGAACAATTTCAAAACCACCGTGCAAACCCCGTCGAAATGCCCGGGCCGCGCCGCCCCGCAAAGTCCGGCGGAGAGCAGTGATTCCGTCACCGTCACCGAGCGATCCGGGAAATACATGCTGCCCGCCTCGGGGGCGAAGACCACGTCCACGCCCTCGGTGCCGCAGGCGGTTAGATCCGCTTCCAGCGGGCGCGGGTAGGCTGCCAGGTCGGCGGCGCGGTCGAACTGGATCGGGTTGACGAAAATCGAGACGATCACCGTTCCGTGAGGTCCGGCGGCGGCCCGGGCTTGCCGGATCAATTGCAAATGCCCCTCGTGGAGCGCTCCCATCGTCGGCACCAGAACCTTGGGCCCGCGGGAGTCCTTTAAAATTTCCCTGAGCGATTTGCCGCAGTCCGCAACTTTCATGCGGGATGCTAACGACGAACTGCCCGCAGGCGCAAGTCCCTCGATGCGCTTCAAGGGTGCTCGGAGGTTTCCTCGGCCACGATCACCGCCGACGAGGAATTGCCGAGTCCGGGGATCACCCGGCGCACCAGTTTTTTCAGGCCGGACTCCGCGGCATCGAGCTCCGCTTCGGCCTGGCGCTGGGCTTTTTCCCAGGCGGGGGCGAATCCGGGGGCTTGCTCGCGCATCGTGCGGATGGCGATTTCGTGGATCTGCAAAAGCTTCTGTTCGGCGCGGCCGGGCTTGAGTTGCAGGGCGGCGTTGTTGACGCGCAGCGTTTCGTTTTGCAGGCGCAGCGCGTCGAGTTCGGCTTGGAGCGATTGGTTGCCGCTGGCATTGATTTTGAGCTGGGTGTTGAGGTGGCCCTGGAGGTTTTTCAACTCCTCCTCCACGCGCTTCAAATCGCGGGTGACGTTGCGGCGGGCGCTGAATCCGGCCTTCCAGAGAAACGCGGCGACGAGCAGGCCAAGAAGGAGTCCCCAGCTGAACGGGTATTTGAGAGCTTCGGTGAGATATTCCATTGGGGTCTGAACTTAAGGTTTGGCGGGGGCTTTTTCCACGGGTTTTTCCGCAGGTTCGATGTCTTTCAACAACGCCTGGACGTCAGCGGTGAGATCGGGGGCCGCTTTGCTGTAAAGCACGAAGGGAACGCCGGTGTTGGTGTGGCCGGAGCCGTCGAATACCGCATCAAAGCCCTTTTCCTTGGCGAGCTTTTGGGACG
>JBIPMR010000462.1:0-3981 GCA_044369025.1 Luteolibacter sp. | reverse complement strand
CAATCCTTGGGCAAACGGCAAAGGCCCGCTGCTCGACGCCTGGTATGGGATGGAGACGGTCCGTCGCGACTTGATCAACGTGATTCGGCACGAGGAAGCCGTGGATGAGATCAACGCGCAGATCCATCACATCGTTGGCGACCTGTCCACCGATGCTGAATTCATCAGCACCGGCCACAGCCTCCGCGACGGTTTGGCAAAACGCGACGGATTGGACGCCAGGTGCCAACTCCTCACGAACGAACTGAATCTCCTCAGGGAAATCATGACATCCTGGCCCGGTGCCGCCCAGGTGATCCAAGCCAAAGAGAGGGAACGCACCACCGTTGCGGAAGACCTCGAATCCCTCGAAGCCGAACTCAGGAACGCGAAAAAGCGCGGCGAGGCGGAGCAAATGAAAGTGGCGCATGGGCGTCTCTTGGAGGCCAGGAACGAATGGCAGCAGGCCGTCGCCCGCCTCGCGGAGTCCAAAGCCATCGCCCCCGCGCTGCTCACCGAACTCAAACAACTCGAGGCGGAGATCGACAGGCTCCGCATCCAGATCGCCGCCCAGAAACTCAGCGCGAAGCTGGAAACCCGCTCCCTGCTTTCCGTGAAGGTGCGGCGCGGTACCGGGGATCCGGAAACGATCACCCTGTCCCCGGCATCCGCCTGGGAAAGCCAGGCCGAGGGCATCTTCCACCTTGAGTATCAGGACCTGAAACTCAGCGTCGAGAGCGGCACCGGCGACGTGAACGCCCTCTTCGCCGCTCTCGAAACCGCCCGCAACCGCCACACGGAAATCCTCCGTACCCTCGGTCACGAAAGCCTCGCGGCCGCCCAACTGGCCGACACCTGCCACCAGCGACTCATCACGGCGGAAAGCACCAGCAAGGGCCTCTACCACGCCGCCTTGCAGGGACGCAGCGAGGAGGATTGGACCGCCGACATGGCCGCCCTCGCGGCCCTGCCGGAAACCCGCTCCGTCGAGGTGTTGGAGAGCGAGAAAACCGTACGGCTTGGCCGCAAAGCATCGCTCGATCTCGAAATCCACCAGGAGCGCGGCAGGATTACGAAGTGGGCCCAGGACCACACGGACACCAAAACACTCACCGACAAGATCGTCGACAAGACCGCCGACTCCAACCAAGCCAGCGCCGAACTGGCTGGCTTGCCCGAACTGCCGGTCGGCTTCACCTCCATATCCGCCTATCTGGAATTACTACGCCAAAAGGTCGCCGCACGTGAGCGGTTGGAAGAACGCCTCGCGAGTCTCAAACTCGAACAAGCTTCCCTCACCGGAGCCGCCCCGGACAACACCGCCGAGGAACTCCGCGCCGATCTCGAAATCAAGCAGCGCGAGTTCGAGCGCCGGCAAGCGGACGGCCAGGCCCTGCTGCGCATCCAGGTGAAATTGCAGGCCGTCATCGCCGAGCGCGGCATCGATGATCCCATGCAGGGCCTCGCCACCACAGTATCAAATCATTTCAGCAACCTCACCGGCGGCCGCTACCAGGAAGTCATCTTGGACGGCACCGCCCCCACCCGCGTCGCCGGCGCTCTCACGCTCGACACCACGCTGCTCTCCCAAGGCACCCTCGGCTCGCTCGCCCTCGCCACCCGCCTCGCCCTCTCCGAACTCTACCTCAAGGGCATGGACGGCTTCTTCCTCCTCGACGATCCCTTTACCGACATGGATGCAACCCGCCGCACCGCCGCCATTCAAGCCATCGGAACCTTTGCGGAAAGCCATCAGGTCCTCTTCTTCACCTGCCACCCGGAACACGCCGGGGAACTGCAGAATCTGGCAGGGACAGAAAAATTGCAGGTGACGGAATGACTGACAACGGAACTCACAACCTGCCTCCCTCACCATGACCGACATCGCCTCGCCCGCCGCAGAGCCCGCGTCGGGGTCTGATTGTGGGATTTCAGAAGCGCCGCGGTGCGCCCCGGCTTCTCCGTCGCCGCGCATCTGGACAGCCCGTCGAAAGACACCGCGCCGGGGAACGGCGCACGCCCGCTCCACTCGCGAATAACCCCGTAAGGACCAAACCAAGCCCTACTTCCTCGCACCCGGCGGCGGAACAGGCACTTTCGCGACATCCTTGCATTTGCCAGTGCCTGAGCTGGTGCCGACGATCCGGCCCGAGGTATCGCGCCGAGTGCCGGTGTGCGACCCCGACGGACTGATATTGGAGGTCGAGCTCCCGGTAATGCGCCCCGAGCTGTCCCGATACTGGGTGGTCGTGCCGGAGCCGCTGCCGGTCCGGGTATCGCCGCTGCCCTGGATCCGCCCGCTGGCATCGCGGTAGGTGGTCTGGGACGAATTTCCCGTGGTGGACCGCGTGCTTGCCGTGCCGGTGATCCGACCGCTGGCGTCGCGGTATTCGGTGTGCGCGTTGCCGCCGGCGTTCGGGCGGGTGGTTGCGGTGCCGGTGACACTTCCCGCGGCATCGCGGGTCACCGCCCGCTCGGTCCCACCGGCTTGCTTCTGCCGCTCGATGGTTTGAACGATCCGCCCCGAGGCATCCCGCACCACCTCCCGGCAGGTCTGCGCCGCCAGTCCGGTGGCAAGGAGGAGTGAAACTGCGGTGGGGAGGATCAACGACTTCATGGAACGCTCCGACGATGTGAAACCGTGGTTCATTCGATGAAACGGCCGCCTCGCCCGTCCGACCGAAAATTCTTCATCAAAATTCCACAATCCTGCTCGCCTACACCCGTAGCTGTCCGACCCCGGGTGCGAAAAGGAGAGCTCAATCTCAAGTTGCCATGGAAACCTTCTCCCCCGGCGATCGCGTCGTCGCCATCAACATCGATCTGTCCCGCCCTTTGCGCCCGGGGCACGGTAGCAACCTGCGGCCCTTCCTTTTCCCGGACGGCCAGCTCCATAGGAATCTCGTCTACCACATCGACCGGACCATGACCCGGCCGGATGGCCACCCGGGTGTCTATCTCTGCGGGCTCCGGGTCATGTGGGGGGCTGACGAGGTCCCATGGGATGCATCCCGCTTCCGCAAAGTGCAACCGCCCGGAAACCTCAAGCACCGCCGATTGAAAAAACCGGCACTCGCCGGCGTTTAATCGTCCGTCACTTTCCGTTAGCCTAGGGCAACTCCCTGGGTCCCCGGCCTCGCAAATGACTGGCGCTTGCCAGGCGCGAAGCCACCCAAGCCCTTCCCCAATCGACAATCATCAATCTCTCCATGCCCTCCTTCGACTCTCCCTTCCTCGCCGTTCCGGTGGGCGACTGGCTGTGCTCGAACGATCTTGCCTTCGCGATCTTCGACGGCTTTCCGGTCTCGCCCGGTCATGTCCTCGTCACCACCCGCCGCATCGTCGAAACCTGGTTCGACGCAAGCGACCAGGAACAATCCGCGCTGATGGCCCTGGTGAAGGAAGCCAAGCGCCTGCTCGACCACCGGCTCGACCCGAAGCCCGACGGCTACAACGTGGGCTTCAACTCCGGCGGCGCGGCCGGCCAGACGGTGCCGCACGTCCACATCCATGTCATCCCGCGCTATCTCGGCGACATGCCCGATCCCCGCGGTGGCGTCCGCCATGTCATCCCGGACAAGGGAAACTATCTCAGCGGCAAGCCCGCGGATTCCGCCAAGCCGACTGCCCTCCATCTGACCCGCGGCCATCCCCATTCGCCGCTGTGGAAAAGCATCGGCCAGCGGGTGTCCGCCGCCGTCGAGGTCGATCTGCTCGCGTCTTTCATCCAGCCCTCGGGCCTCGACCTCATCCAGCAATCGATCTTCGCCGCCCTCCGCGCCGAGGCCCGCATCCGCATCCTCGTCGGCGATTACCTCTACATCACTTCCGCCGAGGCCCTCCGCCGCTTGATCGGCTGGATGTCGCTGGCCGCCGACATCGGCGAGAACAGCTCGCTCGAAGTCCGCCTCGCGGAAATCTCGAAGCTCCCCTCCAAGCCCGACTCCTTCCACCCCAAGGCCTGGCGCATCATCGATTCCTCCGGCGGTCTGCTCGTCGTCG
>JBIPMR010000461.1:0-3983 GCA_044369025.1 Luteolibacter sp. | reverse complement strand
GTGCGCGGGCGGGCCAGATAGAAAGCCTCGTCAAAGCCCTTGTCGGTGCCGATGCAAACTTCGCGCAGGTTCGCATTTTCATCGAGAAACCCGACCAGTGCCAGCCACGCCTTGCGCGCCGCCGGACCATGGGTTTTTTCATCCAACCAGCCGTTTTTCACACCGGTCACCATCCCGAAGGTGAACATCGCCGTGCCCGAGGTCTCGGGCCATGATTCCGGCTTGTCGAGCAACTGACGCCACATGCCATCCTCCGCCTGGCAGGCCAGCAGGCCCTCCATCATTTTCCGATAGCCTGCTAGAATCCGCGGCTGTTGCGGATGATCCGCCGGCAGCACGCGCAGCAACTCCGCCGCCCCCGCCGCCATCCAGCCGTTCCCGCGTCCCCAGAAAAACGGGGCGTTGGTGCCGTGGTGGAAAAGCCCGTTGGGTTCCTGCAGTTTGTCGAGGTAGGCGGCCATCGCCAACGCCGCACGATCCAGGTATTTCACCTCCTGGCTGGCGCGGTAGGCCTGCGCCTGCACCAGCGGAATCATATACATGTCATCGATCCAATACCGCGCCTCCGCCGTGATGCCGTCCGGCGTGGTTTTCTCCCACTGCGCATCGGCCAGACCCAGCCCGAGGTCCTTGCAACGGACATCCTGGTTCTGAAGGAAAATTTCCAAAGGCACCGCCCCGAAAACCCGGTAATCCACATGCGCCACCCGGTTGATCCGCGCGGATCCGGGCTCGGCTAACAGCGGTTCGAACTTGGTGATCAAACGTTTGCTGAGATCCTTGTCGGCGGTGAGTTGCGCGACCGTCAGCGCGCCATACCAAGTGATCACCTCCGGATAGATCACGCCAAGGTGCGCCTTGTTCGGCGTCGTCTCGTAGCGGAACTTGCGCGGCAGGAAATTCTCCGCCACCCGTTTGCCCACCTCCGCCGGCGAGGCACCCGCCGGCCAATCGGTGAAATGTGTGGAATGGGACTCGGCACCCATGGCGGAAACCACAAGCAATGACGCGGCTAGAATTGAAAAGGTTTTCATAAATCGGGGATGAATCCAAGCGTCTGGGCGCTGCGGGCCAGCGCCAGGGAGTTGACCGCCTCGATCGCAAGCGACGCGGCCCCACAAAAAACGGGCACAGAAACGATGGCGGCGATGACGGGCGTTTGGAGGTGCATGATGAATTTCTATCAGATGCCGGTCAGCGGCATCTTCGAAATATACCCGAATCGCGCCCGCCGCGGTCAACACCCCATACGGAGTAGCAATCCGCAGGTTCTAGCGGATTCCGGCTTCACCGAGCCTCGTCCGCGAGCGGGACCTTCAAACCCTCGGCGGCAGCGAGCTCGATTTGATTGGTATCGAAGGACAGAAACTCCTTCGCATCGAGATCGATGGCGGTGGCGACGTGGAGGATGTCGAAACTGCGGTGCCCGCCAACAAAGGTGCGGGTCTTGGAAATGCGCTCGCCCGTGACGAGGATGTTGGTGAAATCGACTTCCACCGAAATCACCAAACTTTCCTTAAGGTCATCCCCCAAATCCGAGAGCATTTTCTCCGCCTCATGGAGCGGGTAGCCGACATTGCGGTTTTTACGGTGCCGGAATGCCTGGAAGCGCACGGACTGCCGGAACTCCCACAACAGCAGACGCGTGACATGCAGCGGCTCGGACATCGCCTCGCGGTAGGCCAACGCACGGTCCGAATTTTCCTGGGTTCGGTAAAGCGCGCACAGGAACGAGGTGTCCGGGTAAGCGATCAACTGCGGTCTCCGAGCTCGGCCTCCCGCATTTCTTTGACTTCCTCCGCGCTGAAGACCCGGTCGCCCCAGGTTTCCTTCATTCTTCGCCGATGCTCGTCGGCATCGAATTTTGCCACATTTCTGCGGCCCGGCGGCGAAAGGCGGGCGACCGGCTTGCCATGTTTGGTGATTTCGATCTCCTGGCCATCGGCCAACCACGCTTCCACCTTGCCGAAATCATAGCGTAAATCCCTGACTGTGAGTGTTTGCATATTTGTGATGATTAACTTCATCACAAATTACCGATTTTCCCGCCCTCGTCAAGCCCCCGCGCTGCGGGCCGTCAATTGCGGCAAACCGCTCTGGACTCCACCGCATTTCGCGGCAACATCTTCCGGTAACCCGCCCACCTCTTGAAACTCGCGTCATCCCACCTTTCCTACTGCACCAATATCCACCCTGCGGAGACCTGGGAGGAAACCCGCAAGGTGCTGGCAACGCACGTGCTGGCCGTGAGGGACCGCTTGAGAAATGACGGCACGCTGGCGCCGGACGCGCCGTTTGCGATCGGCTTGCGGCTGTCCGCAGTGGCGGCGACGGAACTTTTGACCGGGGAAAATCTGCGGGATTTCAAAAACTGGCTCGATGAGACGAACACTTACGTTTTCACGATCAACGGTTTTCCCTACGGCAGTTTCCACGGCACGCGGGTGAAAGAGCGGGTGTTCCAACCGGACTGGACCGATCCGGCGCGACTGGATTACACCAAGGATTTGTTCCGGATTCTCGCAGGGATCGCGAGGCCGGACACCGGAGCTTCGGTTTCCACGCTGCCCGGCTCGCTCAAGGCATTCAAAGCGGATGAGTCCCTGATCCGCGCGCATTTGTTGGAACTGGCGGATTGGCTGGAGGCTTTGGCGCAGGAAACCGGTCATGATCTCCACCTCGGGCTGGAACCCGAGCCGCTCGGGCATTTCGAAAACACGGAGGAAACCCTGGCGTTTTTCGAAAGGCTCCATGCCGAGGCCAAGGACGCCGGAGTGATCCGCCGCCGGATCGGGGTGAACTACGACGCCTGTCATTTCGCCCTGCAATACGATGGCGCGTGGGAGTCGCTCGACGCCTTGGTGCATGCCGGGATCCGGATTTCAAAAATCCATCTCTCCAGTGCGCTGGCCCTGGATCCCCGCGACCCGGCAGCTCTCACTGCGATCCGCGGGTTTGAAGAACCGACCTATTTCCACCAGGTTCTGCTGCGCTCGGCCACCGGAAGCGTCGCCCGGTTCTACGATCTGGCAGAGTTCTTCAAGGCGGTGGAAAGCGACGGCATCGACCTGAAAAAATACCCCGAAGCCCGCGTCCATTTCCACATCCCTCTCGATGCCCAGCCCGCCGCGCCGCTGCGCTCCACCCTGGATCAGACTCGGGAAGTCCTCGACTGGAGGCGCGACCACCCCGCCTCCTGCCGGCACTATGAAATCGAAACCTACACCTGGGGCGTCCTGCCCAGCGGCCTCCACCGCCCGGTCGAAGAACAGATCGCCGGCGAATACGGCTGGGTGATCGCCAGCGCGGACAACGCCTGATTTCCAACCGCCGGCCTGCGGGTATGAGTTGCCAGAGTCGGAAAACCGGTGTTTCCTCGCGGCCATGTCAGACATCAAAATCACCATTCACACCTCCGTCGGCGATATCAACGCCAGGCTCTTCGCCTCACAAGTCCCGGTGACCTGCGCCAATTTCCTCAACCTCGCCAAGCGCGGTTACTACGACGGCGTCGCCTTCCACCGCGTCATCCCCAACTTCATGATCCAAGGCGGCGACCCGACCGGCTCCGGCTCCGGCGGCCCGGGCTACAAGTTTGCCTGTGAAATCGACCGCTCGCTGAAACACGACAAAGCGGGCATTTTCTCGATGGCCAACGCCGGCCCCAACACCAACGGCAGCCAGTTTTTCATCACCCACCTGCCCACTCCGCATCTCGACGGCAAGCACGCGGTCTTCGGCGAGGTCATCACCGGCCAGGACGTGGTCAACAAAATCGCCAAGGGCGACAAAATCACTTCCGTCACCATCCACGAAGACACCACCGCCCTGTTCGAGGCCCAAAAGGACAATCTCGAGCATTGGAACTCGATTCTCGACCGCTGATTCCCGCCCGAAAATCAGATTGGTTAAGATAACTTGAATTTCTCAAAATCCCCGCCCCATCCTGACAAGATGGGGCGGGGATTGTTTTTGGGCGGAAA
>JBIPMR010000460.1:0-3987 GCA_044369025.1 Luteolibacter sp. | reverse complement strand
ATGATTTCCGAGGAGCGGCGGCGGATCGCGCTGGATCTGCATGACGACATTGGCACGCGCGTCTCCCATATCTCGCTGGTCGCCTCCCATGCCGACAACACCATCCACCACGAGGAAGCGAGCAAGGCGTTCGGACAAATTTCCTCCATGTCGCGCGACCTGATCGGCGCCCTGTCCGAATCGGTGTGGATGCTCAATCCAAACAACGACGACTTGGAATCGCTCGTCGATTTCCTCTATCGGCTCGTCAACGAACTCTGCCGCTTGAAGAACATCCGCTGCCGGGTGGACGCGGTGTTCATCACGGAGAATCAAACCATCCGCTATGAATTCAGGCACAATGTGAGCCTCGCGGTCAAAGAGTGCGTGAACAACGTGCTGAAACATTCCCACGCCACCGAGCTCGACATGAAAATCGAACTGGAAAAGAACGTTCTCGTGATTAGCATCACTGACAACGGCATCGGGATTTCCGAAAAATCCCGCCGCACCGGCCTCGGACTTGACAGTCTCAAACGCCGCATGAAATCCATCGGCGGCAATTGCACGTTCGAGCACCTTGCGGAAGGCGGCCTGCGGATTGTTTTTACCGCACCTGTGGCATGACTTTCACCCCCGGAATCCAATGATCCCCAAGAAAAAAACCGTCGTCATCGTCGAAGACGACCTCCGGCTCCAGCAGCACCTGATCGAAATCATCAAGGCGGCGGAGGACATCACCCTGTTGGGCGCGGTTTCCTCCGCCGAAGAAGCCGAGTTGAAGATCCCCGCGCTGCAACCCGACGTCGTCCTGATGGATATCAACCTGCCTGGAAAGTCGGGGATCGACTGTATCCGCGGGCTGAAGAAACGCCTGCCGAAACTCGAAGTGGTGATGCTCACGGCCTACGAGGAAGAGGACAACATCTTCCGGGCGCTGAAGGAGGGCGCGAGCGGCTATCTGATCAAATCGAGCAATTCGAACGACATTCTCGAGGCGATCCGCGATGTGTTCGCCGGCGAGTCTCCGTTCTCCGGTCCGATCGCGCGGAAAATGGCGATGTATTTCCGGGAAGAGCGGGAGACCCAGGACGAACGGGAAACCCTTTCCCCGCGGGAGACCGAGGTTCTCAAGCTGTTGGCCGCCGGATACATCCACAAGGAAGTGGCGGATCGGCTGGACCTCACGGTGCCCACCGTCCGGACGTATGTGAGGCGCATCTGCTTCAAGCTGCATGTCCGCAGCAAGGTGGAGGCGATCATCAAATACCTGTCTTGATCGTCAGCTCAGCTTGGGCTCCCAGCCGGCGCGGTATTCGCGCTTGAGCATGGCTTTCACCTCGGGCAGGCCGCGGGCATCCATCGCCTGCATGTCCCAGTCGATCTTCCTGCCGAGGCGGACGGCGAGGTTGCCGACGAGCACCATCTCGGTGAGGGGTCCGGCGTGATCGACGAAGTTGGAGACCGGTTTCGGCCCGTCTCCGCGGACGGCGCGGCAGAGTTCCTGGGTCGGCCCACCGACGACGCGCGCATAGACTTTTTCGACCCTGTCAGGACTCTCGCGGATGCCGTTCCGGAAGAGAATCGGAGCGACGCCGCCGTAGGCATCGTTGATGAAAAGGACGCCGGTGGTGCCGACAAACACCTGGCCGAAGCCTTCGTCGAGCGCGAGATCCGCCGGCAGCCCGGGCGGACGCACGAATTCCTTGTCGGTGTTCGGATTGGCCACACCGTCCTGCCAGATGACCTTGACCGGCACGCGTTTGCCCTTGGCCGGGAATTGATAGACGATGGTCGAGCGCTTGGGGGCGGTGGTTTCATCGAACTCCGAAACCTTGCTGGCCTCGACCACGAAATCGCCCTGAAGGTCGAGCGCCCAGAAAGCGGAGTTCATGCTGTGGCAGCCGATATCGCCGAGAGCGCCGCAGCCGTAATCCCAGAATCCGCGCCATTTGAACGGGTGGATATCGGGACTGTAGGGGCGGTCGGTGGCGACGCTGCCTTGCCAGACGTCCCAGTTGAGGTCGGCGGGCAGCGGGATTTGCGCTGGGAACCGGAGGCCCTTGCCCTGCGGCCAGATCGGGCGGTTGGTCCAGTAATAGACTTCCTGGACATCGCCGATCACGCCGGCCTCGATCCACTCGCGCAGGATGCGGGTGCCCTGCATGGTGGCCCCTTGGTTGCCCATCACGGTGAGCACGTTCTTTTCCCTCGCGTATTCGGCCAGCGCGCGGGCCTCCCAGAGATTGTTGCAGAGCGGTTTCTGCACCATCACCGGCTTGCCGTGCTTGATCGCCTCGACCGCGATGGGGAAGTGCATGTGGTCCGGGGTGGAGACGGTGACCACGTCGATCTGGTCGGCGACTGCGGCGAACATTTCGCGGTAGTCGGAGAAATATTTCGCATCCGGGAACCGCTCGATCATCTTGCCGGCCCGGCCCTTGTCGATGTCGCACAGGAAGGCGATGCGGTTGCCGCTGGAAATCTCGGTGATGTCGCCCCGCCCTTTGCCGGCACAACCGATGGCTGCGACGTTGAGTTGCTTGAGGGCCTGGTCCTGGCCGAGGAGGAGGTTGGGCGCAAGCGCGGTGCCGGCGAGGGCGGCGGCGGATTTGATGAAGCTACGGCGGGATGAGAGATACATGGGATCGGGGTTGGATTTGCGGTGGAACAGGCTGGGATCGCTTGCCGCGACCGGTTTGAAAAGCATGGTGCGGTTCTGCTGACTTGCGTCAGTCGTTTCCGGCAGATTCGGGGCGCTCGGGGACCGCTTGCTGCATGGCGCGCTCGCCCCGGAGCAAGCGACCGCCCTCCCCCGTCAGCCAGAGGTAGTGGTCACTGGGAAGTCCCTCGTAGGTCACGAACGGGTTGGCACCGACCGGAGGATCGTTGGTGCACTTGAAGATGGCGGTTCCTTCGTCCACCTCATCAAACATGGCGACATAGATCATGGCGGCGCCGGCTTGCTTGGCAGCGGCGAATTGGGACCACAGGAATTGGCCCTTGAGCCGGGGGATTTTGTTCAACGGATCCTGCGGCTTCAAGTTGTGCCAACTGAATCCCGGGAAGACCACCGGCAGGAAATCCATGGCCCGCTCGCGGCACCAACGGATGTCCGCCGTGTAATACTTGGCGGCGTGGGCGCTGGCATCGGCGGGGGTGGAGTAGCGCCCGGGAGTCCAGGGACTGAGGACATCGGCGAGTTTCAGCAAGTCATGGAACGCCGGGGCGGTGGTGGCATCCCGGTATTGATCGCGCCACCCGGTGGGCACGCCGAGCATGACCGCGCAGCCATCGGCTTTGAAAAACTCGACCAAGGCGCGGCATTCCGGGAGCGTGTATTGGCGACCGTCGTTGAAACCGATCCCCCAGATCGCGACGAGTGGCTTGCCCTCGTGTTGCAGGTAAGCGGGGTCCCGGCCCATCGCCATCCGGTTCCGGAGCACCTTCCAGTCGTCCGAGACGGCGCTCGTCTGGCCCGCGCGAATTCCGCTCAGGTCATACATGACCGCATAGGTCCGGCCGCTGAGATTGGCGCCTTCCCGGCAATTGGAGAGCACCATATCCTTGTGATGCCGGGTGGATTCCCCTTTCAGACCATTGGCGAACCGTTGCACGAAAACGCCATCGATCCCGTAGTCGCGCATCCACTTGAAATGCCGCGCCACCGTGGAGCGGGTGTAGGAGCTGAAAACGACTGCGGATTCGCCGTTCGCATGTTTGAAACCGGTCGGGAAGCGCTCCGCGGCCGTGGCATCGGACATGTCCGGCCACAGATCGACGGTGACATTTCCCGGGGCTAACGGCTCCGAATCACTGCGCGCCCAATGGCTCCAGCCGAGGCTGGCACCATCGTCCGGAGCATTGAACCATCCCTGATAGCCCGCCATCACCTTGCCCTTCAGGGTCATGGCATCGACACCCTTCACGCTCGATCCGGCATACGGAGTCAAGGGATCGACCTTCGCCTCCGCACTCAGCGACGCCGCCAAAAGAAGACTCACTAGC
>JBIPMR010000459.1:0-3990 GCA_044369025.1 Luteolibacter sp. | reverse complement strand
CGAGCGCATCCTCACCGAGTGGAAAATCCAACGCGCCGGGCAAGAGACCGCCGACGATCAGATCGCCATCGACGGCAAAGCCCAGCGCGGCAGCACCCCGCACGTCGCGGATGAGACGCGCGGCGGCGAACTCTTGGAGCGCATCCGCCGCTATTGGGACATTGAAGGAGGTCTGCACCAGAGACTCGACGTGAGCGGCGGCGAAGATGCCAGCCGCGTGCGCAACCGCAATGCCATCCTTGTATTGGGGCTTCTTCGCCGCAGCGCCGTGGGTATTTACTAACATTGGAGACGCCATCGCAAAAACCTCCGGCAATCGACCTTCAAGGACTTCCACGACGCCATGAATCGGTTCAACCATCGCCTCGCCTTCGCCACCATCACCGCCCGCCGCAACTGACCCGTGCAAAATTCCGCCGTGGGCCGGCGTCACAGCTTGAAGTTCCCGGTTTCCAAGTCCCGGTTTCTGGTTACCTTCGCGGCATGCCGCTGCTCGAAAGCTTCCTGGACCCGTCGACCGTCTCGCTGAAAATCTGCGGGGTGACCACGCGCGCCGACGCCGGCCAACTGGCGGCACTGGGCGTGGACGCCTTGGGCGTGAATTTCTGGCCGATGTCGAAACGTTATCTACCGCCGGACCGGGCGGACTGGCTGCGCGATCTAGCAGGAGAAATTCTGCGGGTGGGCGTGTTCGTGAATGAAGCGGGCGATCTGCCAGTGCGGCTTTTCAACGACGGCTGGATCGATGCGGTGCAACTCCACGGGGATGAGACGCCGGATGACGCCGCGCGCTTTCGCGACGCGGGCATCCCGTTCATCAAGGCGATCGGAGTGAAAACGCTCGCGGATCTGGAACACGCGGCCGACTTCGGGGCATCCGCCATCCTGCTAGACGCCCACGCGCCGGGCATCTATGGCGGCACCGGCGAGGTTTTTGATTGGGAGGTCGCCTCCGACTTCCGCAGGCAACACGCGGGACTGCCAGTAATCCTGGCCGGCGGCATCGTCCCTGAAAACGCTGCCCTCGCCGCGATGAGCGTGCAACCCGCCGCACTCGACATCGCATCCGGCGCGGAGCTTTCTCCGGGCGTGAAGGATTTCCAAAAAGTCGCCGCTTTTCTCAGCGCTTTGAAACACTGATTTTCCATGCTTACCGATTCGCACTGCCACCTCGCCTCCCATCGCTTCCAGGGGGATGAGCTGCCCGACATCATCGCCCGCGCCCACGCGGCCGGAGTGAGCCGCCTCATCACCCTCGCCACCTGCCTCGAAGATGTCGCCCGGAATCTAACGATCGCCGGAAATCCCGCCATCCACGCGTGCGTCGGGATCCACCCCTGCGATGTCCATCACGCGCCCGATGATGCGGCGTTGCGGTTGGAAGCCTTCACCGCCGACCCGCGCGTCTGCGCCATCGGCGAAACCGGGCTCGACTACTATCATCCCGCGCCGGCAGGCTGGGAGCTGGAAACATTCCGCGAGCGCCAGCGCGATTTCCTCCGCCAGCACTTCGAACTCGCCACCCGCGCGAAACTCAACGTCGTGATCCACACCCGCGATGTGGAAGGCTGCGCGTCTTTCGAAGACGCGCTCGCCATCTATCAAAACCATCAGCATGCCGTGCGCGCCGTTTTCCATTGCTTCATCGGCCCGTGGGAAAACGCCAGGCGCGTGCTCGATCTCGGCGGCCTCGTTTCCTTCGGCGGCGTGGCCACCTTCAAAACCGCCCACCAGGTCCGCGACACCGCGAAACAATGCCCGCCAGGCGGCTTCATGCTGGAAACCGACTCGCCCTACCTCGCCCCCGAACCCCATCGCGGCAAGCGCAACGAACCGGCCTTCACCCGCCAAACCGCCGAACGCCTCGCCGGGCTGCGCGGCGAATCCCTCGACGCCCTCGCGCTCCACACCCGCGAAACCGCCTCGCGCTTTTTCCGGCTCCGCCCGGATGGCCTTGAATAAAAACCCAGGGCCGCGACGTTTTAACCCCGTGCGACGCCACCCGCGTTCTATCCTTCACATCACCAATCCCGAATCCATACTCCCACCATGACTCCGCTCCGCATCCTCGCCCCATCACTGGTCGCCATCGCCCTCAGCTCCTGCGCCTCGCAAAAGGCCGACGAGTATGACACCCCTAACAATCCCTACGGCAGCCCCGATGCCGCAGTCGCCACCGCGCCCGCAAATCCCATCTACGACACGCCCGCCGCCTATGAGGAAAGCACCGCCGCCGTCACTCCGGACACAGCCGCTCCCTACATTCCCACCACATCCCCCGCGCCCGCCGCACCGCCGTCCAATGGCGCGGCCATCATCCACACCGTCGTCGCCGGCGACACTCTATCAGGCATCAGCACGAAATACAAAGTGCCTTCCGCTTCCATCAAACAAGCCAACGGCATGACCAAGGACATCGTCGTGCTCGGCCGCAAAATGGTGATCCCTCCGCAATAACCGATCCAACCCGCCGCCGGGAGCCTTGCGTTCCCGGCGGCTCTTTTTTTGAACCCATGCGCTTGCCACTTTTCCTCCCTCTCCTCGCCGCCGCCCTCCACACCGCCATCGCGCAGCCGACTGCCGCCCCCCTCAGCCGCGAGACCGCCCTCGACAATCTTCTATCCGAGCGCGGGTCCGACAAGGCCCTCGACGCCGCCATCGCCGACGCGCGCAAAACCGGCATCAGCGGGCAGGCCATCCTCGAGGCGCGGTTTCTCTATCATGTGGACCGCCACGAGGACAAGGCCATCGCCGCGTTGCTTCCCGAGTTTCTCAAACAGCGCGATCTCTTCAAACTGGGAGACTCGGAAATTTTCGGCACCATCGAGGATTGGCTCGCCGTCGTCGAATACGTGCGGGCCATCGACAGCCTCGTCAAAGGTGACAAGGCCGCCTTCAAATCCCACATCACGGAAGCCTTCTGGCTCAGCCCGCGGCAGGCGGCCGCCTTCGCCCCGCACATCGAGCGCATGCGCCTCGACGATGCGATGAGCGCCGTGAAGATCGATTTCGCTACACGCCTCCTCCCGCTCGCCGGCGGCGATCCCGTCGCCCTCGCAACCCTCATGACCGGGAAAAAAGCCCTGCTGCTCCACTTCTGGTCACCCGCCAGTCCCGAGTGCGAAACCAGCATGCCCGACTTCATCGCCACCGCCACGGCGCTGGGCGCAAACGGCATCGCCGTCGCCTCGCTCATCGAAGACGGCGAACCGCCGAATCTAACAAAAGCGCGCGGGATGATCCAACCGCTCGGCGCGAAACCACCCGGCGCCTGGCTCGTCGATTCCAAGGACCGGCCCCTCGGCCGCGAACTCCGCGTGCGGACCCTGCCGCTCTTCATCCTCGTTTCTAACGAAGGCCGCGTGCTCTTCAATGGAGACCCCTCCGACGACGCGTTCTGGGAGAAGCTCGGGCAACTCGACCCGCGGATCATCCGTCCGGGAATGGACGGCCCCAACAGATAGCCCGGCCGTCCAACTACGGCGTCCATCGTACTTGGAAAAGCCCGGTGAAAATATTTCGGATTTCTTGAAAATCGACACGTTTCAACTTGACGGGTCTCCGAACTACTAGTTTCATCGTCGTTAGCGAAGAGAGCAATGTCCATGGCACGTCCGATCCATCCATCGAATCTCGAACTGCAAGCCCTATCGGTCTTGTGGCACGACGGCCCATCTACGGTAGCAGCCGTACATGAAACCCTGCCCGACAAAAAGGACCGCGCCTATACGACCGTGCTCTCCGTCATGCAGAGCCTCGAGCGCAAGAGTCTGGTGAAACGTGCGCGGGTCGGCCGGGCACATGTTTACGCCGCTTCCTACTCGCAGGAAGTGATCGTGCAGCGCGCCACCCACGACTTCCTGACCAACGCTTTTGGAGGACGCCTCGGTGAGGCGCTCCTCGCTATCCTCTCCGCCGGCACATTAACGCCGGAAGAGAAAACAAACATCGAACGCGAACTCCAACGACACAAAACTATGGCTGCAAAAA
>JBIPMR010000458.1:0-3996 GCA_044369025.1 Luteolibacter sp. | reverse complement strand
TTCCTGTTGGTGCAAATCGCCCCATACGACTACTCCAAGGGCACGGATCCGAGCTCGAGCCTCCTGTCGGACACGATTTGGGATGCTCAATACAAGGCGGCCGATTCGATTTCCGGAGTCGCCGTGGTTCCCATCCACGACACGGACATCACTATCAAGAATGTCCATCCGATCCACAAACGAGTCGTGGGGGAGCGTCTCGCCGCCTCGGCCCTCAAAAACCAGTATCAAAAAGAGGGAGTGGTGGCATCCGCTCCCCGCTTCCAATCCGCCTCCCGTGAGGGATCGAAGATGGTTGTCTCCTTCCGCGGCATTTTGAACGGCTTGACCACCAGCGATGGACAGGCGCCATCCTGGTTCGAGCTTTCGGCCGATGGCGTGTCCTTTGTTCCCGCACAGGCGGAAATCAAGGGGCGCACCGTGCTGGTCTCGGCCGAGTCGATCCCCGAGCCGAAATTTGTCCGCATGGGTTGGCGCGATATCGCCATTCCGAACCTCAAGGACAAGGACGCCTGGCCGGTCTTCGCCTTCACTTCCCAACCGGTGGCACTGCCTGCCATGTCCCAGGCAGCAACCGCCCCGAACCCTCGGGTCATCGCCCACCGGGGGTCTTCGGCACAGGCTCCAGAAAACACCCTGCCCGCATTCCAACTGGCGTGGGCGCAAGGTGCCGATGGCATCGAAGCCGACTTCCAGTTGACCAAGGACGGGCACATCGTTTGTTTCCATGACACGGACACGAAGCGCCTCGCCGGCCAGCAACTCGCCATCGCCGACGCCACCCTGGAAGAGCTGCGCCAACTCGATGTTGGCAGCATTCAGCCCCAAGCCCCTGAGCGCGCCCTCCGCTCCTGGAATAGCGATAAATTCAAAGGCACCCGCATGCCGACCATCGCCGAGGTCTTCGCCACCGTGCCCCGGGGAAAGAAAATCTTCATCGAAATCAAGTGCGGCCCCGAAATCGTCGAGCCCCTCCTGCGTGAACTCGCCTCCAGCGGATTGACCCATGACCAGGTCTTTGTCATTGGCTTCGACAGCGCCGTGCTCAAATCCCTCAAAGAGCGCGATCCGAAATGGCAGACCGCTTGGCTTTGTTCCTTCGACAAACGAGCCAACGGCAAGCCCCGCAACGCCCCGGCAAAAGTCATCAAAACCCTGAGGGCGATCAACGCCGCCGCCCTCATGTCCGGGGGAGGGGAGGTGGACAAGAACCTGCTCGATCAAATCCGGGCCGCCGGCATCGAGCACTATGTCTGGACGATCAACGATCCGAAACTCGCCGCCACCTATCGGGCCCAAGGCGTGGATGCCATCATCACCGATGTGCCCGCAGAAATGCTCGGCGCTTTAAACTCACCGGCCCAGCATGATTAAAAAAACCATCTCCATTGCACTGGCCATGGTTTCGACCGCAGGCCTGTCCTCGGCGAAGGAACTCCATGTCGGAGCCGGCCACCCGCTGAAAACCATCTCGGCGGCGGCGGAACTCGCGCAACCGGGGGATACCATCATGGTTCACGAGGGGATCTACCGCGAGGAGGTCAACCCGCCGCGCGGCGGCACCTCGGACGCCCAGCGCATCGTTTACACGGCCGCGCCGGGCGCAAAGGTGGTCATCAAAGGCTCGGAACCCGTCAAGGGCTGGACCCGTGTCGCAAATGACACTTGGAAAGTCACGCTGCCGAACACCTTCTTTGGCGACTTCAATCCCTACGCCGACCTGATCCGCGGAGATTGGTTCAAACCCAAGGGCCGGACGCACCACACGGGTGCGGTTTACATCGATGAATCCTGCCTCTGGTTTGGCGAGGTGGATGACAAGAACACGACGATTTACGCGCAGTTCAAGGATCTCGATCCGAACGAACGCGACACCGAGATCAATGTGCGGAAGACAGTTTTCTATCCACGCGAACCCGGGCGCGATTACATCACGGTGCGCGGCTTCACCATGATGCATGCCGCGACCCCCTGGGCGCCGCCGACCGCCGAGCAGTTCGGGTTGATCGGCACGCACTGGAGCAAGGGGTGGATCATCGAAAACAACACCATCAGCCACTCGAAATGCGTGGGGATCACTCTCGGCAAATACGGCGATGAATGGGACAACCGGTCCGCGACCGCCACGGCCTACAACGACACCATCGAGCGCGCGCTGAAGAACGGTTGGCACAAGGAAACCGTCGGCAGCCATGTGCTGCGCAACAATACCGTGACCCACTGCGAGCAAGCCGGGATCGTGGGCAGCCTGGGGTGCATTTTCAGCACGGTGGAGGGCAACGAATTCCGCCACATTCACACCCACAAGCTTTTCAGCGGCGCGGAAACGGCCGCCATCAAATTCCATGCGCCGATCGACATGCTGATCAAGGACAACCTGGTCAGCCAATCTGGAGGCTATGGGCTACTCTGGTTGGACTGGATGGCCCAGGGAACCAGAGTTTCCGGGAATCTGTTTTACAACAACCTCGACCCGAATGTGTTCATGGAGGTCAACCACGGCCCGTATCTGCTGGATCACAACATTTTCCTGGGATCGGACTTCAAGAATTGGTCCCAAGGCGGGGCGTATTGTTACAACATCCTCCCCGGCGCGATCACCGTGAGTCCGCAGACCCGGCAGACCCCCTACCACCGTCCGCACACCACCGAAGTGCTCGGACTCTCGAGCATCGCCGGCGGGGACGACCGCTATCTCAACAACCTGATGACGCAGCCTGACCCCTTCGGCTCGATCCAAAAAAATATCAAGAACATGGTGGTGGAAGGCAACCAGCCGCTGCAATCCGTCAAGATTCTCGAGAAGGATGACGGGGTTTACCTGTCCTTCGAATTGCCGAAAACGGAGCCCGCACAACCTGTCACCGCGGAACGTCTCGGCAAAACGCTTGTTTCACAGACCACCTTTGCGAATCCGGACGGCACGCCGATGACTCTCGCCACCGATTACTTCGGCAAGCCCCGCGATCCCCGGCATCCCGGAGCCGGCCCTTTCGCCGGACTGAAGCCCGGCAGGCATGAAATCAAGGTCTGGCCAAAATGAATAACAAATCCCCTGCTCCAATGTTATTATTCGCTATGAAAATATTACCGATATCGGCTATCTTTCTCATGTTGCCCGCATTTGCGGAGGCCACGCCGAAAGTCTATGAGATCTGGGAGACGGAGCCTGCGCCGAATCGCGGGAGCAATTGGGAAAGCACGAAAGCCGATGCCAAGCCAAAATCCTACGACAAGGACTGGGAGCAGTGGTCCTACCCGCTTGGCAATGGGTTTGTCGGCGCCTCCGTTTTCGGGCGCACGGACACCGAGCGTATTCAGATCACCGACAAGACGCTTCACAACAAAGGAATTTATGGGAATGGCGGCTTGACCAACTTTGCGGAGGTCTATCTCGATTTGAACCACAAGGCGGCCAAGAACTACCGCCGTTCACTCAACCTGAATGAAGCCATCGCCCATGTTTCCTACGAGCAGGACGGGGTGGCTCACAAACGCGAGTATTTTGCCTCCTACCCGGACCAGGTGATCGTGGTCCGGTTGACCTCGGATCAAAAGGGGGCGCTCACTTTTACCGTGCGCGCCGAAATTCCTTACCTCGAGGCGAAAGACCGCAGCGGCACGATCACGGCGGAGGGGGATGTGCTGACCCTCAAGGGCACGGTTCCCGTGTTCAGTTGCAACTACGAGGGGCAGATCAAGGTCCTCCACGAAGGCGGATCCGTGTCCGCCGACCCGGGAAACGCGACCCTCAAGGTCGAGAAGGCCGATGCCGTCACGCTGTTGATTGCCACAGGCACCAACTACCGACTCAGCCCCGGGACTTTCCAAAATCTCCCCGCAGAAAAACTCGATCCCAACCAGTTTCCACACGACGACGTTTCATCAAGAATCGATGCGGCGCAGACCTTGGGTTACGCCGCGCTCAAAGAAAGACACCTCGCGGATTATCAGAAACTGTTCGGTCGCGTTTCGGTCAATCTCAACTCCACCCCT
>JBIPMR010000918.1:0-3996 GCA_044369025.1 Luteolibacter sp. | reverse complement strand
TCCAGGATTGGGACTTGATCAAGAAGACGGCCAGGTACCTCAAGTACAGGCCGAGAATGGTCCAGTTGTTCAAGTTCGAGTCGGGCAGCTCCGTGTTGCACGGATTCGCTGACTCAGACTGGGCTGGTGAACGGCCCAGCATGAAGTCGACTTCTGGAGGGGCCTTGGTCTGGGGTACTTCATTGCTTAAGTCGTGGTCAATCACGCAAAGCACGATTGCGACCAGCACAGCTGAGGCCGAGCTGTACGCCATGGCCCGATGTGCGCAGCAAGCCCTGGGACTGGCCAGTCTTGCAAGGGATTTTGGAGTGGAGCTTAGCGCGAGGGTACCCAGTGACGCCTCCGCGGCCATTGGGGTCGCGTTGAGGGCCGGTTTGGGAGGTCGCATGCGACACGTCAAGGTCCAGTACATGTGGATCCAAGAAGCTGTCGCGACCAAAGAAATCGACCTCAAGAAGATTAAGATGGACTTGAACCCCGCGGACATTTTTACGAAGTTTTTAGCGTGCGAAATTTTGGATACTCACTTGAAGTATTTATGCTTGCGATTCCCGGAGCGTCCAAAGGACCCGGTCGAATCGCAGGCCGAGCAAATGAGATTGTTTGCCAAGCACGTAGGCTTAGCAGAGCGGCATCGGGAATGGTTGCTTACATCCCGAACGGGATGAAAGCAAGGGGGGGTGACAGAATACCCCACCCGATGCAGTAACGTTTCACCCAACACCGTGAGCGTTGGCACGGGCTAATGTCCGTAGCCATTTTGGCTTTCAGCGGTGAGCAAAACTTTCCTCGTGCAGTTTCCCCCCCGCTTCGCGCTATTCCGCCGCCATGGTAGCGGAGCCGGTGTTCCGCTTGCCCGACGACTTCGACATTGACGTCGCCGAGGCTGAGGAGCTCCGTGAAGTGGTCAAGCAATTGTTGAAGAGCAAGGAGCACGGGAATGACAGCGGCCGCAAGATCCCCGACAAGTTTGTGGGCAAGCCGATCCCGTGGGACGGCGAACAAGAGGCCGAGTTCAAGGCCTGGGAGGAAAAACTCTCTATGTTTATGTCCACCGTCTTCGACAAGAGCTGGAAGAAGATCTTCAAGAAGCTCAACAAAATGGAAGACGAAGAACTTGAAGATTGCGACGACATCGACGAGTTCATGGACAACTTGGGTTTGGACAGCGACAAGGCTGAGGACATGCAGGAGGTGCTCTATGACCAGCTCACGCAGTACACGAAGGGCGAGCTGTTGGCCGACATCCAGATGGCCGGGCCCGACAACAGCTTCGAGAGCTACCGCAGGGCATACGCTTATGGCAAAAAGAAGACGGCCGAGAACGTCCACCGAGCCAGGAACCGCGTCACAAGGCCGGAGATCGCGGAGACCATGGACGACCTCGAGGAGAAGTACAAAAAGTGGAAGAAGGACGTTGCGTATCTGAAGGACATAGACGCCTATGACTTTGGAGAAGCTGGCATGGTCTCGATCCTTCTCGACATGATCCCGGACGAGGTGCACAAGGAAATTACCGTGAAGCACAAGACCACAGGTAAGAGGGCAGCGGGGCTCAAGCAGATCATGATCGAAGTGGAAAAGATCATCGTGCGTGAAAAAGACCGCAAGCAGAGCCGAGCGGACCGCAAGCCGGAGACGAACCCCAAGAAGAAGATCAACTACGCCGGGAAGGGCAACGCCGATGAAGAACAAGAGTTGTACGTCTGGGATCAGGAGCACGGCGGCTTCATCATGATGGCGAAAAGAGCCCGAGTGGAACGGGTGGACGAAGAAGACGAAGAAGAAAGGCCCGGGAAGCGCATGCGAGAGCAGGAAGAGCCAAGCGCCAGGCCAAAAGGAAAAGGAAAGGGAAAGAGCAAAGGAGATAGGAAATGTTTCACGTGCGGCGAAGAAGGTCACTACAAAGCACAGTGCCCGCACAGGTACTACATGCCCAAAACGGTGTGGGGCAGTTGGTGGAGTTCACTGCCATTTGCCAAAGGCAAGGGCAAAGGAAAAGGAGAAGGAAAAGGAAAAGGAAAGGGAAAAGGAAAAGGACAATACGTGGCACCGGCCATGAACATGATGGAGGAGTACTCGCAGGACTGGTGGGCCGAGGGTGCGCACGAAGCCGACAGCGGAGAATGGAGGCAGATCGGCATGCTGAGCAGATCATGCCGTTGCAAGCCCAAGGACGAGACGAAAAAGGAGACCCAGAAGAATAATAGCTTCGAGTCCACCAACAGATTCGCGGTTTTAGGGGACTTCATCCAGCAGGAGGCCGCGGACAAGGAGGATGCACAAGAAAACACAACTTACAAAAGTTCAAGCGCCGAAAAAGGCAACTTACAAAAATTCAAGCGCCGAAAAACGCAATTTACAAAAGATCAAGCGCCGAAAAACGCAGAGGACGGGGACCTCATCCAGCAGAAGGCCGCGGACAGGGAGGATGCACAGGAAAACGCAACTTACAAAAGTTCAAGCGCCGAAAAAGGCAACTTACAAAAGTTCAAGCGCCGAAAACGCACCTTACAAAAGTTCAAGCGCCGAAAAACGCAGAGGACGAGGACAAGAAGAGGAAAATCGTCACGATCAAGGGCCACGAGGACATTGACAAGGCCATCAAGGAGTACAAGGTGCAGGCCCGCGAGAAGACCACACAGGAGCAGTACGAGGCACTGACCTTCAAGGTGCACAAGACGATGGCATCCAGGCGAGCAGCGGAAGCCGTCGAAGGGCACAGGAAGGCGGTGGCAGGGAACCTGGCCCTATTCCGGAAAACCGGTGGGCCCATGAACCCGTGCACCCAGCCCGATCAGGAGTGGAAGAAGCTATCCATTGCAGTCGATTCGGGTGCGTGTGAAAACGTGATCGATGCAGCGGAAGAAGTGCCCGGATACCCTGTTGAGGAAAGCAGGGCTTCACGTGCGGGCGTGACATACGCCACGGCAGCAGGCGAGGAGATCCCCAACCTTGGGGAGGTCATGCTGCCCATGGTGACAACGGAAGGCTCAAAGGGAAAGATGAAGATGCAGGTCGCGGAGGTCACAAAGCCATTGGCCAGCGTGAAGAGAATCTGCGAGGCAGGACACATGGTGGTGTTTGACGAGGAGGCCAGCTACATGATCAACAAGCGGACGGGCCAGATCAACTACTTCCGCGAGGACGGTGGCAATTACATGCTCGATGTATGGATTCCGCCTAACAGGCCAGGGGATTTTCCCAGGCAGTGACGGCGAAGCCACGTGCACGTAGTCGCGTAAGACCCATTATGCCAGTGAATGGCGGAGACGAGGGTCTAGGGCGAGGGGGGGTTGCAGAAGAGAGCGAGGCCGCGGAGGTCGAGAGCGGAGAGTTCGAGAAACCCCCAATTAGGGTCGCCAAGGACCCCGGAGCTCCGACGGAGCAGGAGGTGCAGGAGCACTACGCGACGCACCTGCCGTACAGGTCATGGTGCCCAGTATGCGTGAAGGCACGGGGCAAAGAAGAACCCCACAAGAAGGCGACGACGAGCAATGACAAGCCGATCGTGAGCATGGACTACAAGGAGCTGGGCGAAGAGATAGAAGAGGACGATAAGATCGAGATGATCGTGATAAAAGATGAGAAGACCGGATGTGTGTCCGCACACCATTGCGAAAGGAAAGGTGCCACAGACACTTGGGCAATGGACCGGGTGATCGATGACATCGAAACGTTCGGGCACAATGATGTCATCCTCAAGACCGATGGTGAGCCGTCCATGTTGCAAGTCCAAAGACACGTCAAGGCGAAGAGGGCGGGCACCACGATCCCCATGAACCCGCCGGCGTACAACCCCCAGTCCAATGGGGCAGCCGAGCGTGCAGTGCAGGAAGTGACGTGCCAGATCAGGGCCTTGAAGATTGGACTTCAAGAGCGGATCAAGGCGAAGGTAGGCACGAATTGGGCCATCATGCAGTGGATGATCGAGTTGGCCCCAGTGCTCATCAACCGGTGCTTGGTCGGCAAAGACGGCCGCACCCCGTACAGGAG
>JBIPMR010000457.1:0-3998 GCA_044369025.1 Luteolibacter sp. | reverse complement strand
CCGGCTGGAGACCACCCAATCCGCGGTGACCCATCGCATCGCGTCATTTCCCGTCCTTCGCGGGCTGGTCGGAGGAGCCTTGCGCTTGGCGGCCCTGCCGTTTCTTCCCGCCGCGATCCTCCGCCGCGCGCGCTTCACCCGCCGTTACCGCGCCGCCGCACTCCGCATCCTCGGCAAGCTGGACGGCCCTGAGAACGTCTGTCTCTACTTCGACCTCCGCATGGGCCGCAACCAGGACGTGGCGGCCTATCTCAAATGGAAATTCGGCCCCCACCCGCCCGGCAGCGGCAGCCCGATCGTGTTCACCCATTTCGTGCGGCGCGGCTACGGCTACAGCCGCGCCGGGATGACCTGGGCGGAACAGGCGCTGGAGCGGATGGAAAAAAACCCGGCGGAGGGAGCCATCGTGGTGAATTTCCTCATCCCGCCGCTCGAACTCGCCCGGCTGTGGTTTCGCCGCCACACCTGCCGCCGGCGGATCGCCGCGGGCCTGCGGGACCTGCGGGCGGAAAGCCACGATTTCATCACCCGCCTCACCTATTCCGATTTCCTCACCACCCTCGGCCAGACCCGTGCCTTCCCGCTGGAAATCGCCGCCGGCTACCAGCGCTTGTTCGGGGCGATTTCTCCGGGCGTGGTCATTCAGGCGGATTCGATCGCCAAATCCGCCCGCCACTTCACCGCCTGCGCCAGAAGCCTCGGCCACCGGGTCATCTATCTGGCAGACCGCATCTGCACCGAACAGCGCACGTCCAACCAACTCATCACCGACGCCGGTGCCAACCCCCACCTGCCGGACCGCTTCGTGACCTTCGACCAGGTGACCGCCGCGGAACTGGTCCGCCAGGGAGTCGCCGCGGACCGGATCCACCGCTACGACCGGATGCCTCCCGCCAGTCCCGGCGAACTTCCGCCAGCCACCGCGCGCGATCAGGTCGTGATCTATCTGCAAGCCTACGACGACAACCTCGGCGCGATGCTGCGGCTGGGAGCCGAAATCGCCCGCGCCTTTCCGCACCTGCGCATCGCCTATCAGGAGCATCCGAGTTTCCCGGTGTGCGGCCGCGCCAAAGCGGAACTGCCCGCCGCCTGGCCGGGTCGCCTGCGCTTCCTCGCCCCGGGCGAAACCATCGCCGCGGTGGAAACCCTCGCGATGATCACCGGCTACTCGACCGCCGTGGTGCCGGGCATTCTGCGCGGCATCCCGCTGATCTGGCTGCGCGGCCTGGTGGACAACTCGATCTATGGCGAAACCTTCCTGCGCGCCGTCGGATTCGCCGCCGCCGACGAGGTCGGGGAGGTGATGGAAAACCTCGCGCGGCTGATCAACCCCGGCGACGCCGTGAAGGCCCGGCTCGCGGCGGGCCACCAGGCGGCGGACGCAATTTTCCGCAGCGGGCCGGAGCATTCCCCGCAGGATCTAGCCGAAACCCTGCGCCAAGCCGGCCACGCTTGTTTTTCGGAAATCCGGGCTTGCGGGCCCCCCTGACAACGACTCCTTTGCGGAAATCGCCACGCCCGCGCCCGCCCCGGAAGCGACCGCTTCGACGGCGCGGCCGCTCGACGTCCTTAAATCGTGATCGCTCTTGCCGGGGGCAGATATTGGAGATTTTATGGCGCGCATGTTTTGGTCGAAAGTGAATTTGAAACGACAATTCGCGATTGCCGCGCTCATCAAGGAAGTTCGGATTTTGTTGAAATCCCAGGATTTTCCAAAGGCCGAGGTGATCTGTGCGCGAGGCCTTGCGCAATACCCTGACGCGGTCGGACTGCTCTCGGGGCATGCCGAGATTCCGGTGCGCGAAGGGAATTGGCCCACCGCTCTTGAGCGCCTCGAGCGCTTGCTGGAGGTCCAAGGAAGCGGCTCGGAACGTGACAAGACCGTCCTCAAAATGGCGCGCGTGTGCGTCGCATTGGGGCAGCCCGCAGAGGCGGAAGCCCGGATCACAGCGGGACTCGCGGTCCACCCGGACAGCTTCGCCCTGCGTTACGGCGCAGCCAAGGTGGCCACACTGGGACCCGGCGGACTCCAAAACGCGACGGTCTGGAGGAACCTGGCCGCCATCCGGAAACTCCGCCGGCAGAAGGACGCCGTCCGCATCCCCCTCGTCGCAGCCTGTGTCGCCGGGCTGCGCGTGGCCGGCTACCCGGAAGAAGCGCGAGCCCTCCTTGCGGCGCACTTCGACCCCGCGGACGCAGCATGGGGAAAATACGCCAAGGACGGCTACGCGCGCTTGGTCGTTTTTGACAACGGCAAAACCAGAGTCGATTTCCTCACCAAGCTGTTCGATGCCGCCCTCCAACCGGCAGAATCTCGACGGCTGGTGATCACCTTCGATATCATGACCCAGACTTGGGACGGAGAGCCTTACACCTACAAAGCGCTTTCCCGGTCCGACCATGATTTCCTGGCGGTCCGCAAGCGCACCACGCTCGACTTCCATCAGGATTTCCACCGCGACGATTTCCTGCGGGTCGCCGCGCCCGTCGCCGCCCGCTATCCGGATGTGGTGGCTTTCGGCCAGAGTCTCGGGGGATATTCCGCGCTTTACTACGCGACCCTGCTGCCGCAATGCCGCATCCTGGCGACCGCACCGCGCAACCCCCTGAATCCGAAATACTCCGGCATCCAAACTTTGCCGCCCGAACTCTTTCTGCACGAACTCGACATGCCCCGCAACGAAGCCGTCGCGCCGACGATTGTCTTCGATCCTAAAAATGCGGAGGACGGCCGCTATGTCACCCAATCACTCCGCCCCGCCTTCCCGCAGGCCCGCTTCGTTCCCTATCCCTACACCGGCCATTCCATCACCCGCTACCTGCTGGAAGCCGGTATCCTGAAAAACACCACCCTGGGTTTCTGCGATGGAATTCCATTTCCCGACTTCGACCGCCGCCTCCGCGGGAACTCCGCCGAATACCTGCGCAACCTCGCCCGCCGCAACTTCGGGGCCGGGAGGAAAAAGTGGGCGCTCGCCCTCGCCCTCCGCGCCAAGGAACTTGGAACCTATCCGGAGCGGACCGATGCGCTCCTGAAAAAGCTCGGCTACGAGCTACCTGCCGGATGACCGCCCGATAGCCAGCCTTCGGTTCGCCCGACGGCTCGCCGCTGTTGGGACCGCTGGCCGCCGGGACTTTTCGGAGTTGACCCTTCCGAAGCCCCGAATCTATCGTCCTTCCGAGATGCTCCCTCGTTGTCCAGAAGCCGCCCGCAAATCTCCGGGATGCCAGTAAATCGCAATTCCGTGAATAAAATCATCATTGTCGGTCATCATGAGTCAGGCCTCAAATTGGTGGAATCCACCCTGTGCCGCTGCGGGATGAAAAGTGCGCTTCCATCCCGCAGGGAGGGGTTTTATCCGGGAGATATCACCGCACTGTTACGTGATGAGCATCGGGTGCCTCCGTCAAGTTCCTCCGTCCAACCGGAAGACTTCCATCAGATAAAGCCGGCGCCGATGTGGGATTCACTCGTCCTCGATCTCGCGTTGGCCAATTCCGAACGTGCCTTGTGGGGGTGGTCCGACAGCCGTGCGATCGTCCTGATCGACTATTGGCTGAAAAGCGATCCGCTCGCCTCGGTGGTCTTCGTTTACGACGACCCCGCGAGCTTGATCGGCCAGGGATCGGCCGACCCTGCGGAAGCCGGGGAAGAGGCGGTGCGCCATCAATTCGAAAACTGGGCCGCCTACAACCTGGCGTTGCTGCGCGTTTTTTCCAATCACAGGGAGCGTTGCGTGCTGGCAAGCGTCCGCCGGATGCCAGCGATCCCGGGTGCCTGCCACGGGAAGCTGAACCTGCCGTGCGATCCATCGAAAGCGGCGGAAGGGACCGCGGTGACTTCTCTCGCGAAACAAACGGACGATGACGAGTTCGATCGTCTCGCCTGCGCCGCCAGACAGTATGTCGCGGCCTGCTGGCTCGGGGAAAATCCCGAATACGCGCGGCTTTACGATGATCTCCAAGCCGCCGCCGACCTGCCGGATCAAGGGGGGGTA
>JBIPMR010000456.1:0-4001 GCA_044369025.1 Luteolibacter sp. | reverse complement strand
TTCTGCGTCGGGGACGACGCACCCCTCCTACCCGTCAGCGTCCCCCAGGACGTTCCGGCCGACGACCCGCTGGGACTCGACAGCTGGGCGAATGCTTACGGGCTCGCGCCGCACACGGCCCTCGCCCTTGCCGCCGGCCTTCTGGCGGGTATCGCGGGCCCGCTGGCGCGGCTGCCCGCTCAAGCTCCCTGCACCTTCCCCGCCGCCAACATGGCCGGTCGAGAGAACGACGCCTTTTTGCGGATGGCGGCCGACTCCCTCCTTGAATGGGCTCGACCCTGTGAAGCAGGACTGATCAAGAAGTCTCTGGAAATTTCCGCCGAGGAAATGGACGCCGCGATGTTTGAAGCAGGCCGGAGACGACTGGGTGACGATCTGGGAAAACTCGGCGATCCTGACCCGCTCCAGCCCCGCGACTTCAGCAGCCTTCAACGGCTCCGCGATGATGCGGTGCCCAGCGACCAGATCATCCGCTACGAAGCTCTCGCCCGAGCCCGCTTCCTCGTTTCAGGCCGGGTGTCGAAGTCGCTGGCCAGCCTGCTAACCCAGTATCATTTTGGCCACGGGCTTCTCGCCGGTGCGACCGAGACACTTCACGGGGACGGATCGAAGCGAAACTCCCGGCTCGACGAATACATCCGTTGCTTTGCAGGGACCGAGGCATCGCCCGCCCCCGCCGCCAAGCGCCACAAAATCGCATCTGAAACCGTCTGCCTCAAGGGACTCCTGTTGTTTCCTCCGGATCAGTTCGACTGGTTGGTGACCAACCGCCGCTCGTTCCTCTCGCACGCCATACCCGTGGCCTCGTCACCCGACGCCGGACTCGACCAGGTCGACGAATTTCGAGCTGCAGAATTTACCCGCAACTTCGAACTCACGGCGATGCATGCCCTTGCCTCACGGCGTGTGCATGCTGCCGTCGTCAAACACTTCAGCACCGAAGCACTGCTCATCGACTTCGGCTCCAAACAGCGGGCCTTTCTCCGGGAACTGCGAGAGATACCGGAAAACCTCAGCGTCACCTCCGCCGCATCACTCCCAGTGACGATGGCGTGGGCGCTGCTCCTCCTCGCGGGTCGTCGCGACCTCGACAGGTATATTGTTGAGAAGTCGTTCGCCTCCGCCCGCAAGGTGGTGGATGACGCCCGCTCGCTTTTTGTCAGATTCGACCAAGCCGCGCTCGGGGCAGCTCGCCTTCGGAATGCCCGCAAGATTCTAAACCGGCTCGCCGAGAAGGGGCCGAGTCCCCGCTGGGATCTCTTGCGGGGACTCGACCAGCAGTCGGTCAAGATCCACGGGCCCGTCATCCGGGTTCTCATCGAGCTGCAGATCATCCGCCAGGATGGGGATAATCTCCTGCATCTGGGGTCCGTGCCGGCTCACCGGCTTTCGGTTGAAAACCTGATCGGAATCGACTGAGCATGTATCCGCCATCCCCACCCATCTTGCGGAACCTGATCGCTGTGGCCGATTCAGTCGCCCGAACCCATGGCGTCCCCCTTGAGGCTGTTCTGTTCCACACGCTCGCGCTGGGATCGGGGCTGGCCGGCGATCTGGTCGGGTCCCAAACGGCGGCGTCCAGCCGGATGCCGGCGAAGTTCTCGCTGGTGGTGCGCACCTATGACGACCGGCTGCCGCTGTGGATCGGCGACGAGTGGGCCCGGCTCGTGCGGCGGCAGGAGGAATCCTGCAACGCGCGCCCCATGATCGGGAAAGGGCCGCACGCCATCGCCTCGTTGCGCCGCCAGCGCCGTGTCATCCAGTCGCTCGGAGCTGGGTTCGATGATCCACTGAAACTGATCGATTTCGCCATTTCCCAGACGCAGGATAAACTGAGGTTCCGCCATTTCCACCGGGTTGGCTGGCAGTTGCCGGCCCTGCCAAAAAAGGACGTCCGCACGCTCGCGCTGGCGGCGGCTGGGGCAGCCGAACTGCGGCGCGTCCTGCGTTCGCGGCAGAAGCCCAAGGGGCTTTGGCACATGCTGGAGGGCGGCGAAATCCCGCGTTCGAACCTGATCGCCTGGATGAGGGCAAGCGAAGCGGAGGACATCTGCCGCGAGACAGGGAAGGAACATTTTTCAATCCTGGGCTACCGGCTCGAATGTCCCGCAAGCATCTTTTGTCCTGAGACCCATGCTCCCTGCGGAGTGATGGCGGCCGACCTGCTCCGACGCTTTGAGCTTGTCCGTTCCGGCAAGATCGCTTTCACGTTCAACCCACCCGCCGAGACAGCGGCACACCTAGTCCGGCAAGTCGGGAAAACCCGTGCGCTGCTCGATGCGCTGCCGGAGGCGGACCGTGGGGCGGCGCTCCCCGACGTTTACCTAGCATGGCATCTCTCTGCGATCCTCGCCGCCCTGTGCTTCGCAGAGGCGGGGGTGGAGTCGCCGGAGATCGCGTTTAACCAGTCGGCGAGGATCGGCTGCCGCCTCGCCTCGTGGGTGATTGTCCAGCACCTCCACCATTTCCGCCACGCGCACCCGTCGGATCAGAACGGCGACTTCACCGGCCAAGACCTCAGGGTCTTTCGCTTCCTCGTGCCGGAGCCCGCGACCCAGCGTCAGTTCCAGCGCCGCCTGAGGGGCGTGGACAAGGCGAGCTGCCTCCAGTCTCTGAGCCGGGCGGTTGACGCTGGGCTGGCCGTTGAGCCGGAACCGGGGAAGTTCGCCGCAGAGCCACCGCCGCCGCTCGGGTCGGGGTTGTCGGATTTTCTGTCTGAATTCCGGCTTCGACAGGATTCACCGCCAGATAACGCGCGAAATTCTACTGATAGCACTGAGAAATCGGAGCGCCCTTGAGCCGATCGCGCTCGAATCAGCGATTCTACCTGCGTCGGTATACACAGCCGCTAGCAAACCGCACAACGTGGGATGGCGATCATCCCCTACCCTGGCGCAGCACCGCCGCCACCCCCTTGGGCTTGGCCGGGAACAGATCGGCAAGAGCGCAGGCAAGTGTCGTTGCGAGGATCCACAGTTCGGCGTCGTTGACCCGACGCAAGCCGGCTTCGATTTTCGACAGGCCGCCTCGGCTCAGATCCCATCCCGCAAGTTGCAATTTTGTCGACAGCGCCTCCTGGGAAAGCCCTGCCGCCATCCGGTGGCGACGAACCTGCGGGCCGATTAGATTCTGAGGGGATGGCTTCATTGCTCCGGATTTGGAGCTTGACGCTAACAGGCCATCTGCGGACCATCGCTCCGCTACTGGAGCATTTTCTCATCCGTGTGGATTCCCCCCTCACCTCCCGCAAAAGCGCCAAATGATTTCAAATAAACAAAGCCACCTGGACTGGGCGCATCGGGTTTCCGCCGTCCTGTCAGAACTGGGGGACTCGGGCGCTGACACCGCGTCCATCGCCGTTGAGGAAGCGATCCGCGCGTTCGGAGCCGAACGTAAAAGCAAACAGAAAGGATGGGAACCATGAACGCCGGCGGAAATTGGCTAAGAATCCTCTACCTCTTGGATAAAGAGGGGTATGGAGAATTGGTCTTCGAAATTTCAGTTGGAGCGGGAGTCGGACTAGCATGCGCCATCCCTGCCCTGATCGTGTCTGGCTGCAAGGGCAATCCCTTGGGTGCAGTTTTCTGGGCAAACGTTGTTGCAGGAGTCATCGGTCTCTTCTCTCTCGCGGTGCCGGTAGGGATCATCACCCTGGTCGTCTCCTTGTGCCGCACAAATTCAACTCAGGAAAGAGTAGAACCCGACCCAGACGCAGTCAACTGGACGCCTATTATTGTTGCCGTCATTTTAGGCGCAACCTGCCTCCTCATTCTGCCCTTCGTATTAACCACTCCCGAAACGGTCTGGCTTCCCGACAACAGGACATGGCTGGAAAAGCTCCGAGGTGACCCCGCCCCATCTGCGACACGCGATACCACAAATTGGATTCCCGTCATGCTAACCACCGCATCGGTCTGCACTGTTGGATTTTTCATCGGAAAATCTGCTACTGATAAATGACCAAGCTCATTTAACCCCTATCATTAAATGGAAATATTTAT
>JBIPMR010000455.1:0-4019 GCA_044369025.1 Luteolibacter sp. | reverse complement strand
AGCACGCTTTCCAACAGCATGATGCCCGGGACGGCGAGGGTGGTGTAAATGATGATGGGGCCGATGACGTTGGGCAGGATGTGGCGGAACAGGATGCGGGTGCGGCCGAGGCCGAGCGAGACGGCGGCTTCGACGAATTCCTGCTTTTTCACCGACATCACCTGGGCTCGGACGATGCGGGCGATGGTCAGCCAGCCGATCGCGCCGATGGCGATGAACAGCGGGATGAGGGTGGTGATGGGGGCCACGCGGTCGCGCTCGAAGCCGGTGGTTTTGATGACCCATTCGGTGAACTCGGATGCGGGCTTGTCCACCACGAGGGCGAAGAGGATGACCAGCACCAGGAAGGGCAGCGCGAACAGGATATCGACGAAGCGCATCAGCAAATCGTCGGTTTTGCCACCGGCGTATCCGGCGATGGCGCCGTAGATCACGCCGATGAAGACGGCCACGGCGGTGGCGACCAGCCCGACTAACAGCGAGACCTGGCCACCGTAAAGCACGCGTGAAAAGAGGTCGCGGCCGAGCTGGTCGGTGCCGAACCAATGGACGGCGGACGGCGCGGCGGAGGCGTTGGCGAGGTTGATCATCGTCGGGCTTTTCACAAACGGTAGCAGCGGACCGATGAAACAAGCGAGCAGGATGACGATGAGCACGCCGAGGCTGACGATCGCGGCGCGGTTGTGCGCGAGGCGGTGCCAGGCGTCTTTCCAGAGTGAGGTGCCTTTTTCCATGGGAAGAGAGTTGATAGTGGATGGTTGATTGTTGATAGAAAGAGAAGAGGGCGATGGATTCTTTCCATCAACCATCAACTCTCAACCATCAACTCTTCCTCAATCTGGGATTGAGGGCGATTTGGGCGAGGTCGGCTAGCAGGTTCGCGCCGACGATGAGGAAGCCGTAGAACAGGACGAGTCCCTGGATGAGGAAGAACTCGCGGTCGGTGGCGGCGTTGACGAAGTGCTGGCCCATGCCGGGGATTTGGAAAATCGTCTCGATGACGAAGGAGCCGGAGATCATCCCGGCGAAGGCGGGGCCGATGAAGGCGACGGCGGGGATGAGTCCGCCGCGCAGGGCGTGGCGGATGACGATGCGCGAGCCGGAAACGCCCTTGGCGCGGGCGGTGCGGATGTAGTCCTGGCTGAGCACGTCGAGCATGCCGCCGCGGGCGAGGCGGGCGAGGTAGGCGGCGTTGATCAGGCCGAGGGTGATGGCCGGCAGGATCCAATCGCCGGGCGAGGCCCAGCCGGCGACGTTGAGCGAGTCCAGCCCGAGCCCGGCGGTGACGGCGAGCAGCGGGCCGATGACAAAACTCGGCAAGCAGATGCCGACCATGGCGAAGGCGAGCGCGGAGTAGTCGATCACGGTGTTTTTTCTAACCGCCGCGATGACTCCCGCGGGGATTCCGACGATCAGGGCGATGCCGATGGAGAAAACCCCGAGCGCGAGCGAGACGGGAAACGACTCGGCGATGATTTCGGAAACCTTGACGCCGTCCTTTTTGATGAGGTCGCCGAGGTCTTGGTGGACGACGAGGTTTTTCAGATAACGGAAATATTGCACGGGCAGCGGCTGGTCGAGGCCGGTGTAGGCCTTCATGCGCGCGAGCACGTGGGCGGGGATGGCTTTTTCCTCGGTGTAGGGGCTGCCGGGCATGGCGCGGACGAGGAAAAACGTGAGCGTGACCAGCACGAACAAGGTGATGATGCCCTGACCGATGCGGCTGAGGATGATGCGGATCATGACGGTTTATTTGCCGCGTCCGGGAACGAGGCGCAGGTATTGATAGGGATTGTTGGCGAGCAGCAGCGGATGCCAGCCTTCGACCGACGGATGGAGCAGATAGTTGCGCGCCTGCCAGGCGATCGGCAGCATCGGGGCGTCTCCGACGAGCAGGGTTTCCGCCTGATGGAGCAGTTGGAAGCGGTGGTCGAGGTCGGAATCCTGGAAGGATTGTTTCAGCAGCCCGGCGAATTCGGGGCTGTCCCAGCCGGTGAGATTGTTGCCGTTTCCGGGCGTCCACATTTCGAGGAAGGTGAGGGGATCGAGGTAATCGCCGATCCAGCCGGCGGAGGCGATGTCGTAATCGAGCTCCTGCATCGCGACGAGGTAGGCGTTCCATTCCTTGTTCTCGATCTCGACTTCGATGCCCAGCGTCTCGCGCCACATCGCCTGCACGGCTTGGGCGAGGGTGGCGGCGGTTTCGCGGCTGGCGATGAGGATTTTGAGGCGGGGGAAACCTTTGCCGCCGGGGAAACCGGCGTCGGCGAGCAGCTTGCGGGCGATTTCCGGATCGAACTTGGCGATTTGCGGCGGCTGGTAATTTCCCATCGGCGGGGTCATCGAGTAGGCGGGGATGTAGCCGCGGAAGACGTTGTCGCAGATGGCTTGGCGGTCGATGGCGTGGCTGAGGGCCTGGCGGACGCGGGGATCGTTGAGCGGTTGGCGGGTGGTGTTGCAGCGGTAGAAATAAGAGCCGACATAAGGTTCCTGGCGGAGGGCTTCCGGGTGGTCGCGCATCATCAGATCGACCACTTCGGAGGGCGCGCCGTAGGTCGAATGGAGCTGGCCGTCGCGGAACATGCGGGCCTCGGTGTAGAGGTTGGTGATGGGCAGGAAGCGGACGCCGTTGAGGGTGACGTTGGCGGCGTCCCAGTAGTGCGGATTCCGCTCGACCTCGATGTGGTCGGTGCGGCGCCACGATTTGAGCTGATAGGGGCCGTTGCCGACGATGTTCTCCGGGCGGGTCCACGGGTTGCCGCGCTGGCCGATTTTCCCGTGTTTCAAAACCACGTGGCGGGGCACGGCGGTCCAGGTGTAGTGCTTGAGGATTTCCGGAAAATACGGGGTCGGTCCGCGCAGCGTCAGGCGGAGTGTTAGACCATCCACCACTTCGACGCCGACGCTGGAGAAATCGGGGGTGACGCCCTTGTTGAAATCCTCCGCGCCTTTGAGGAAATACAGCATCTCGGCATACTTCGCACCGAGCTCGGGGGTGAGCATGCGTTCGTAGGAAAACGCGAAATCATGAGCGGTGACCGGGGTGCCATCGGACCATTTGCCGTTAGGCCGGAGTTTGGCGGTCCAGACGGTGGCGGTGGCGTCCGGGGTGATTTCCAGCGCCGCGCCGCCGGGGGTGGCGGTGTCGTCCTTGGGGTCGTTGGTGATCAGGCCCTCGAACAACGCGCGCAGGATGTTGCTTTCCAGCACGCCGGAGACGATGTGGGGGTCCAGCCCCTTCGGCTCGCTCGAATTTCCGATCAGCAGAATCCCCTCGCGGGTGGCCTTGTCCACCTGCGATTCCTTCTGGCAGGAGCCGAGCAAACACAGGCCGGGGATGAAAATCAGGGCAAGTCGTCGAAGCATCGGCGGGACGATGACGTTTTCGGGATGAAATGCAGCGGAATTTTTCGGTCCGGCGGTTTTTTAACCATTCCGCAGTGGACCGGCGTTGCGCTTGCGGGCTTGCCACACCCGGAATGAGGGTTAGTAATACCGCCACTTCTTCGTGAAAAGTTACTTCATCCGCCGCCTGCTGCTGATTCCTCCGACCTTGATCGGGATCACGCTGCTTGTTTTCACGATCACCCGGTTCGTGCCCGGGGGGGCGATCGATCAAATGCTCCAGGAGGCGGCGCGCGGCGCGGACCAAGGCGGCAAGCGTTCGTCGTCAAGCCAGGCGCAAGGCGGGCTGAGCGAGGAGCAATTGGAGGAGCTGGAAGAGCAATTCGGCCTCGATAAGAAAATCCTTTTCGCCTACGGCCAATGGCTGGGCGTCGCGCCGCGGGAAGTCAGCATTTCCAAAGGCGAATTCGGCGATCGCGGCGATGAAATGATCGGCAGTGAAATGGACCCGGCGACCACCGCCGAGGTCGTTCTGCGTGGCGACGGGCGGGCGGTGTTGGTCAAGCGCGCGAATGAAAAAGTGGTCTCCGCCGTTTTCAAGGAAACCGGCAAGCCGATCGACGCGGAAGGTTGGGAGATCCGCTACGAAACCGAAAAAGACCGCCAGCAACGCT
>JBIPMR010000454.1:0-4040 GCA_044369025.1 Luteolibacter sp. | reverse complement strand
CACCTTGCGACCTTGGGAAATCTGGCGGACGAAGGTCATGTCGTGCTCGATGACGACGATGGTATGCTTTCCTGCCAGAGATAACAGAAGTTCGCCGGTGCGGCAGGTTTCCTCATCGGTCATCCCGGCGGCCGGCTCGTCCACCAGCAGCAGCCTGGCCTCCTGGGCGAGCAGCATGCCGATCTCCAGCCATTGTTTCTGCCCGTGGGCGAGCGCGCCGGCCTTGCGGCCTGCGTGCTCGGCGAGTTTGATGGTGGTGAGGATTTCGGCGATCCGGTCGCGTTGGGCGGAGGTGATCCTGCCGAAGAGGCTGTGCCAAATGCCACGGGACCCCGCCAGCGACAGGATCAGGTTTTCGGTGACGGTGTGGTCGGTGTAAACCGTGGGTGTCTGGAATTTCCGGCCGATGCCGAGACGATAGATTTCGTATTCGTTGAGTTTGAGAAGATCGTGTTTGCCATCATCCCAGGTGAGGGTTCCTTCGTCCGGCTGGGTGCGTCCGGTGATGAGATCGAGGAAGGTGGTTTTCCCAGCGCCGTTAGGGCCGATGACCGTGCGGAGCTCGCCTTCGTCCAGATAGAAACTGAGGTCGTTGATGGCTTTGAATCCGTCGAAGGATTTGTTCAAACCTTCGGCGGCGAGCAGGAATGGTTTATGACTCATGAATCGGCGGTGGGTGAGGGTGCGGGCGTTCCGGACGGTTGGCTGACTTCCTTCTTGCGCGTGATCCTCGCCAATATTCCCTGGATCTGGCCGGGGATTCCAACAATGCCCTTGGGCATGAAAATCACCACCAGCACGAAGGCCCCGCCGAGGATGAGCGGCCAGAGGTCCGGATAGGCGCGTGAGGCCCAGCTCTTGAGGGCGTTCACACTGATGGCGCCGACGACCGGACCGACCAAAGTGCCACGACCGCCCAACGCCACCCAGACCACTGCCTCCAGCGACTTTTCGGTGGTCATTTCGCTCGGGTTGATGATTCCGACCTGAGGGACAAACAGGGCACCTGCGAGGGCGGCGATGATCGCACTGACGACGAAGATAAAGAGTTTGTAATTGGCGGTGGCGTAGCCGGAGAACAGCACCCGGTTCTCCGAATCGCGGATGGCGCGCTGGATCAGGCCGAAGCGCGAGTGGGTGAGCCATTTGCAGACGGCCACCACGGCGACGAGCAGCACGGCGGTGGCGACATAGAGCCATCTCTGGGTGGACGCGATCCGGAGGTCGGAACCGAGCAAGGTCCGGAAATCGGTGAAGCCGTTGTTACCGCCTAACAACAGTTCGTTGCGGAAAAACAGCAGGGCGGCGCCATAAGTCAACGCCTGGGTGAGGATGGAAAAATAGACTCCCTTGATGCGGGAGCGGAATGCGAGATAACCGAAGATATAGGCAATCACCGAAGGCACCAGGATGATCATCGCGAGCGCGAATGGAAATGAATAGAAAGGTTTCCAAAAGGCGGGCAGCTGGGAATGTCCGAGAAAAACCAGGAAGTCAGGCAGATCGCTTTTATACTGGCCGAGTTTGCCGATCATCAGCATCAAATGCATGCCCATCATGTATCCGCCGAGGGTGAAAAAGAGCGCCTGACCAAGACATAACAATCCGGTGTAACCCCACAGCAGGTCAATCGAGACGGCCATGATGCCATAACAAAGGTACTTGCCCCACAAGTTGAGCGTGAAGTCCTCGATGAGACCGTATGCATTCAGCGTCGGCATCACCCCCACCAGGAAAAAGGCGGCCGCAATCAGGATGACGACGTTGATTCGTCCAGTGATGGGTGATTTGCTCATCGGTCAATCCAGGCTGCGGGAACGGGTGACAAAGAGGCCGGAGGGGCGCCATTGCAGGAAGAGGATGATGGCGGCGAGCACGAGGATCTTGCCGATCACCGGGTTGCCGAGATATTGTTGGAGCGATTGGTCGGCCATGCCGATGCCGAGGGCGCTGATGACCGTGCCCATGATGTTTCCAACTCCGCCGACCACCACGGTCATGAAGGAATCCACGATGTAGTTCTGCCCGAGTGAGGGGCCGACGTTGCCGATCTGTGAGAGAAACGCGCCCGCGAGTCCGGCCAGTCCGCAGCCGAAGGAAAAGGTCATCATGTTGACGCGTTCGGTGCGGACGCCCATGCAGGCGGCCATGTTGCGGTTCTGCATAACGGCGCGGATCAGGAGACCTAACGAGGTTTTATTGAGCACCAGCCAGGTGACGATGATGATGAGGACGGCGAAGCCGATGACGAACACGCGGTTCCAGCCGAAAACCACGTCATTGACCGTCCAGTTTCCGGAAAGCCACGTCGGGCTGCTGACCTGCACGTTGTTCGCGCCGAAGATCAGGCGGAAAAGCTGCTGGAGCACCAATGAAATCCCCCAGGTGGCGAGTAACGACTCAAGCGGCCGGCGATAGAGAAACTGGATCACCGAGCGCTCCAGCAACAGCCCGACCAGCGCCGCCGCCAGAAAACTCGCGGGCAGCGCGACCACGAAATAGAGATCCATGCCACGGGCTGATAGATCCATCCCCGGAATCGACACCGACATGCCGAAAGGGGAGAGTTTCAGTCCGGTGGCGAAGACGTTCTGGATGATGTAGGTGGTGTACGCGCCCACCGCGATGAGTTCGCCGTGGGCCATGTTGATGATGCCCATCAGGCCGAAGGTGATGGCCAGGCCGATGGCGACAACGAGCAGGACCGAGCCCAGCGACAAGCCGCGGAACGCGGTGCCCATCGCATTGATCCGCGAAATATGGCGGTCGATGGCAGCGATCGCCCGAGTCGCGGCGGCGAGGGTTTCATTGTCTTTCGCGGCCTCTGCCTCAGCCAAAATGGTCTTGATGGTGCCGTGGGCCGCCAGCGAATGGAGCTCGCCGAGCCGGGTGCAAGCCGCCACCCGCTCCGCCGCCACGGGCGACCTGAGCCGGATGATCGAAATGGATTCCTCCAACGCACGCAGCACCTGCGGGTCTTTTTCGATGTCCTTTAACAACAGCAGTGCCGGAAGCTTTTCCTGCCGTTGGCCGATGGCGGAATCCTGGATCGCGCGAATCCGCTTCACCGTGTCCGGATCCGCCAATGCCGCGAGATCCGAGACCTCCTTCATCGCGCGACGCAGGCCCGAGTCCGTGTCGGCGAATTCGACTTGCTTCGGGTTGATCCGGATCGCCGCTCCATCAGGTCCTAGCAGCGGAGATTCATCCGACATCCTAACGGTGGCAAGGGATCCGTCGGGATCCGCTGATCCGGTTAGTAAAACCGGCGTCACCTCCCCCGCCCCGTTGGCGTGGAGGAAAATCGCGCCTTCCTTCCATTTTTCGAACCAGGTGACCGCTTCAGGCGATGGCTTGGATTTCAGCGAGAGGATGATTTCCTTTTGCTCGGCCGGGGTCGGCGCGGCCACCGCCGAGGCGATGATTTCACGCACGCTGCGCTCCTGGGCCTCCATCCGAGGCACGGAAAGACCCGTGATTCCTGCAACGAGCAGCAGGAAAAACCGCTTCATCGATAAGTTGGCGGGGAAATTCGGCATCGGGACGAACGGCCCCTAGCAACAGCCGTGCCATGCGAAGCCGGAAAATCCGCCCGGCGGAAAATCCCGGTATTGGGTGGTCATGAACAAAGCAACAGCCGCGCGGTTTGCTCGCCCTGCCCGACCTGCGCCGGCGACGCGGAAAATTCCGCGAGGCGCGCCAGCTCGGCAACCAAGGTGTGGGCGTCCGGCACGATGTCGTGAGTGAGCGTGGAAAACGATTGGAGCGCGGTGGTCACGGGATCGGATGCCAAAACGAAGAAACAGAAGCGGGTCACCGGGAGTAGTTAGCTCTCAGGATCCCACGATCCTGCGTAAGGCTCCGTCGGGGCGGTTCCGATCGGCTTGGGGCCTTTGCCTTGTCGTGAAGCACGACCCGGACGGCTTTGACTCCGTGTCGCCGGCCATGCGGTCAGGCTTTGCATTCGGTGGAACCGCGTGAGCCGGGAGGAAATCGCGGCCTATCACGCCTTGGAAACGAAACCGGTGTCGACCCTCACC
>JBIPMR010000453.1:0-4054 GCA_044369025.1 Luteolibacter sp. | reverse complement strand
CACGATGCCGTGGTGGCTGCTCGGTATCTCGATGGTCGCCTGCACCTTCTCGTGCGATACGCCGAACCTCGTCACCGACATCGTCCGCAACAACGGCGTCTCCGGCAACTGGGTGTGGTGGGCGTTCCTGCTGACCGGAATGCTGACGGTTTTCATTTACGCGAAATTGTGGCGTCGCTCCGGAGTGGTGACTGACCTGGAGTTTTACGAACTCCGCTACAACGGCAAGGCCGCCGCGTTTCTCCGCGGTTTCCGGGCGCTCTATCTCGGGGTGTTTTTCAACTGCGCGATCATGGGGGCGGTCGGTTTGGCGGCGATCAAGATCGGCCAGGTGATGTTCGGTCTCTCGCCGCTGGAATCGATCACTTACGCCTCGATCGCGGTGGCGATCTACGCCACGGTCGGCGGCTTCACCGGCTGCATCTGGGCGGATTTGTTCCAATACACGCTGGCCATGGTCGGCGCGATCTGGGCGGCGGTGATCGCCCTGAAGCACCCGGCCGTGGGGGGGCTCGATGGCTTGATTGCCGCGATCCCTGCGGAAAAACTCAGCATTTTCCCGCCGATGGACACACCCGAGCAGTTCTGGGGAGTGTTCGTGCCGGTGCTGCTCATCCCGATCGCGGTGCAGTGGTGGAATGTCTGGTATCCCGGCGCGGAGCCCGGGGGTGGGGGATACATCGCCCAACGGATGCTTTCCGCGAAAAACGAGAAACATGCGATCGGTGCGACGCTGTTCTTCAACTTCATGCACTACGCGATCCGGCCGTGGCCATGGATCATTGTGGCGCTTGCCTCGCTGCTCGTTTTCCCGACTCTCGATGACATTCACGCGCAATTCCCGGGCATTGAAAAGCAGTTCCTCAAGGAAGACATCGCCTACCCGGCGATGATGACCTTGCTGCCCACCGGAGTCTTCGGGCTGGTTGTCGCCGGCCTCATCGCCGCCTACACATCGACCATCGGCACGCACCTCAACTGGGGTTCATCCTATTTCGTCAACGATTTCTACAAGCGCTTCATCAAGCCGGATGCCAGTGAGAAGCACCTCGTCAGGGTCGGCCGGATCTCGACGCTTGTTCTGATGGTATTGGCGGGATTCGTCGCGCTCAACATGGAGAATGCCAAGGGGGCATTCGACCTGCTGCTGTTGATCGGCGCGGGCACGGGATTCATCTACATCCTCCGCTGGTTCTGGTGGCGTATCAACGTCTGGAGCGAGATCACCGCGATGATCGTCTCGTTCGTCGTCGCCGTGACGTTCCTATTGCTCAACCGTCATGTCGGGGCTGGCTCGGATCATTGGTTCTTCCAATCGCATTGGCAGTTGCTGATGGGCATTTCCGTCACCACCGCCTGTTGGGTCGCCGTCACGCTGCTGACGCAGCCGGTCGATGACGAGACGCTCAAGGCTTTTGTCCGCAAAACGCGGCCGGGCGGGCCGGGCTGGAGGCACATCGAGGAGCAGATCGTCGCCGAGGGCGGCCACCGTGTGAATGCACGGCTCGCGCTGAAAGTGTTGTGCATTTTCCTCGGGTCCTTCGCGGTGTGGGGTTCGCTGTTCGGGATCGGCTCGCTGCTTTATGGCAAGATGCTTTACGCGTTCGCTCTGTTCGCAGTGGCGGGTATCTCGATGGTGGCCATCTTCCGCGCTTGGGAACGCATCAGCGAAGATGATTCCAAGGACTAACCGTCCACGCGGGCAAAAGCCGCGCGCAACAGTTCGAGGCTCTTCGGAATGGCGGTGAGCGGGTCTTCCTTGCCTTGAATTCCAGAACCACTTAACAAGCGCACCATGAAAGACCAACCCGTTTCCACCGCTCTGAATCTGCGTGAGATCGCAGCCCTGTTTGACATCCGCGCCGACTTCATTGACGGCATGCCGTATGGCTCCGGGCACATCAACGACACGTATTGCGCGTGTTTCGATCAGGCGGGGCGGGTTCCGGTTCGCTTCATCCTGCAGCGTATCAACACGAACGTTTTCAGGAAACCTGTCGAGGTGATGGAGAACATCGCCCGTGTGACCCGTCATTCGCTGGAGCGGTTGATCGAGGCAGGGAATGCCGAAGCCCGGCGACGCACCCTGACTTGCATCCCAGCCAACGATGGCAAGCCGTATGCGATCGACGCGTTGGGCAATTACTGGCGCGTCTTTCCATTCATCGAGCGCGCCACCGGCCATGATGAAATTCAAGACAATGACCAGGCTTACCAGGCGGCCATGGCATTTGGGAAATTCCAGGAACTCGCGGCCGGTCTCGGTGGTGAGCGGTTGCACGAAACGATCCCCGATTTCCACAACACCCCGCAGCGGCTCGAGGCTCTCAAGGCGGCGATCGAAGCGGATCCGAAAAACCGCGCCGCCGGATTGAAAGCCGAGATCGATTTTGTCCTGACCCGCGCCGCCGACTGCTCACGCGTCACCGAGCTCATCGCGGCGGGCGTCATCCCCGAGCGGGTGACGCACAACGACACCAAGCTCAACAACGTGCTGCTCGACGATGTGACCTCGGAAGGCGTTTGCGTGATCGATCTGGATACCACCATGCCCGGCTCGGCGCTCTACGACTTCGGCGACATGGTGCGCACCGCCACGCCGACCACACGCGAGGACTCGACGGATCTCGGCAAACTGGACCTGCGAATGGATCGTTTTGAGTCGTTGGCGAGCGGCTACATGGTTGCCGCGCGATCCTTCTTGAATGCCGCCGAGGTCGAGAACCTCGCTTTTTCCGGAAAACTGCTCACCCTCGAATGCGGCATCCGCTTCCTAACGGACTTCCTGCAGGGCGACGTCTATTTCAAGATCAAGCATCCGGACCACAACCTCGACCGCTGCCGGAACCAGTTCGCGTTTGTCGCCGCGATTGAGAAACGGCTTCCCGAAATGGAAAAAGTGGTCGCCAGCCACGCAGGCTGAACCTAAACCACTACCATCACTCCCATGAAAATCCTCATCACCGGCGGTTCTGGCTTCATCGGCTCCCACATCGTGGAGCACTATCAGGAGAAGGCGGAGGAGATTCGCGTGCTCGACAACCTCCGCACCGGCTACCGCCATAATTTGGACGGCCTCCGTCACACCTTCATCGAGGGCTCGATCACCGATCGCGAGTTGGTGCGCAAGGCGCTCGAGGGCGTCGATTACGTCTTCCATCTTGCGGCGCTCGTCAGTGTGCCGGAGTCGATGGCGAAGCCCGGCGAATGCGTGGATATCAACGTGCACGGCCTGCTCAATGTTTTGGAAGAAGCCTCGGCGGCCGGGGTGAAAAAACTCGTGTTCGCCTCGTCCGCCGCGATCTACGGCGATAATCCGACGGTGCCGAAAATCGAAAGCATGCTGCCCGAGCCGAAGAGCCCGTATGCGATCACCAAGCTCGATGGCGAATACTACCTCGGAATGTTTCAGCAAGAGGGCCGGCTGGAAACCGCATCCATCCGCTTCTTCAACGTCTTCGGCCCGCGGCAGGATCCCAAGGGCGCTTATGCCGCCGCCGTGCCGATTTTCATCGAAAACGCCTTGCGCGGCGAGGACATCACCGTCTTCGGCGATGGCGGGCAGACGCGGGATTTTATCTACGTGAAGGACATCGCCGGAGCGCTCGCCTTCGCCGTGGAAACGCCCGGGGTCAGCGGGGTTTTCAACGCGGGTTACGGCGGGCAGATCACGATCAACGATCTCGCCAGTAGGCTGATAGAAGCTGCTGGATCGCCCTCCCGACTGCTTCATGGCCCCGAACGCGCCGGAGATGTCAGACATTCACGCGCCAGCGCGGACAAGCTCCGGGCCGCCGGATGGATCCCGCGCCACAGCCTGGAGGAGGGATTGGCCCGAACCCTCGAATTCTTCAAAACATCCCGCAAATGATGGTGTCACCTCTTGAAAAAGCCATCGTCGGTCTCGCCGCAGTGGCTGCCGGTTTTGTGACAATCACCCCCGCGATGGCAATGGAACAGTGGACGGTGCCGCTCGGGGGGAGTGCCTACCTGACCTCTTCCGCCGCCGGATCTCCGGATCGGGTGGACGCATCCGGGATCAGGCAGTGGCAAA
>JBIPMR010000452.1:0-4057 GCA_044369025.1 Luteolibacter sp. | reverse complement strand
GAGGATGCGGGAGCCGTTGGCGAGGCGGATGCAGCCGGAGAGGGTGGCGAGCGGACTGACTTCCCCGAGCAGCGAGGTTTCATCCATCAGCGCGAGCACTTCCTCGTTCATGCGCAGCAGATCCCAAGGATAGGTCACGGGGAAACAGTTGGCATCGGTGACGATCCGGTCGATGCAGGCTTCCGGGGCGGCGGAGCCTTTCCACGCGAGGATATTGCCCTCGCTGTCGAGCAGGCAGGCGCTTTGCGGATTGCGGCCGAGCAGCAGCAGCGCTCCGAGTTCGATCCAGTTGTCGATCGGAATCCGCAGGGTGCGCTCGGTGGCTTCTTTGGGATCAACCAGTTGCAAACCTGCCCGGCGGAGTTCCGCCGAGAGCAGTTCGCGCATGGGCACGTTGGCGATCAGGCAGGAACCCAGATCGCGGTTGGAGGTGATCGGGGCACAAAGTGCGGGGTTTCGCGGTGGTAAAAGAGTTGCCTGCATGGGTTAACTAAATTCCATCACGATGCACTTGGAGATACACGAAAATTCTCCGGAAAATGAAAAAGTCCCTGAGTTTCCGAGTCTCGCGACATCGGGAAGGCAGGAGCTGTGCGAGGTGGTTGTTTAAGATATCTTAATGGTAACTCGTGGTCCCGGGACGCTGGGACCGCGAGTCTGCGACTCGCATGTCCATGAGGAGCGAAAGGGCTGTCCTCCGGGCTTTTTCTTTCACCTCCGATGGGCGGCGAGTTTTGAAACTCGCGGTCCCGGAGGGCTTTCCTCTGCCGGGTTTCCGGCTCAGCGGGCAACGGCCTTGAGTTTGGCAAAGCGGTCGCGCATTTCCGCAAGGCGGTCTTTTTGCGCGGGGTCGGCAATGAGGTCGTTTTCCTCGATCGGATCCTTGATCAGATCGAAGAGTTGCTCGGTTTTGAAATCGGGCCAGTAGAAGTATTTCCAATCCTTGCGGACCAGCGCCTCGGAGGCGGGGATGAAGCTTTTGTTTTTGATGATGGCGTGCTCGTAGAAGAACTCGGTGCGCCATTCCGGGCGCTTGCCGGCGAGATAGAGCGGGGCAATGTCCTTGCCTTGCATCGACGGCGGGGCGTCCAGTCCGGCGGCGGTGAGGATGGTGGGCGCGAGGTCCACATTGAGGGCGTAGGCGTCGTCGGTTTTGCCTTTTTTCGCCGGGTCCATGCGCGGATCGCGGACGATGAGCGGGACGCGGATGCTTTCCTCGTGGGGATACCATTTGTCGGCGAGGCCGTGTTCGCCATGATAGTAGCCGTTGTCTCCGGTGAAGATGACGAGGGTGTTATCGGAGAGTCCCTGTTTCTTGAGTTCGGCGAGAACCCGGCCGCAGGTGGTGTCCACTTCGGTGGCGAGGCGGTAGTAGTTCTTCATCATGGTCTGGTATTTTTCCGGCGTGTCGAAGCGCCAGTGCCAGCGGTTGCGGCCTTCGTTTTTCTCGTTGGCGATGAAGGGTGGCAGGCGGCGGAAGGACTCGTCGGTGGCATTGACCGGCACCGGGATTTTGATGTCCTGATAGAGTTTCATGCTCTCGGGTTGCGGCAGGAACTGAAGCGGATTTTCATCCTCGGCGTGGGTGGCGAAGAACGCGAGCGTGAGGCAGAACGGCTTGTCGGCGGGGCGGGTTTTGAGGAATTCGAGCGCGTCGTTTTCATTCTTTTGAGTGACGTGGATTTTGGTTCCATCGGGCTCGGTGATCCAGTGGGTGCCGGAGTAGGCGCGGCCGAAATCGAAGTTCTTTGCGGGAAACTCGCCGTTGTGCCATTTCCCAATGTGGCCGACATGGTAGCCATTCGAGCGCAGGATTCCGGGATAGGTCTGCTTCCACGGGGTTTTGAACATTTTGAAGCTCTCGTTGCCGTGGCGGGACATCCACTGGCCGGTGAACAGCGAGGCGCGGCTCACGCCGCAAATCGCGGTGGTGACGCAGGAGTGGGTGAAACGCATGCCTTCGTCGGCGAGGCGGTCGAGGTTCGGGGTCTTGAGCACCGGATTTCCGGCGCAGCCGAGCGTGTCGTGGCGCCAGTCGTCGGCGTAGAGAATGACGATGTTGAGCGGCTTGTCCGCGGCGGCGGCGTGGTGGGCCGGGCCGGTTAGAAGCAGCGAGAGGAATAGGAGTTTTTTCATGGTTGGTTCGCGGCGGGCAGGAGGGTTTTAAGCAGGAAATTGCGGTATTCGACTTTGAGCTCGAAATCCGCGGGTGCGCCACCGCGCCAGATCGCGAACGAGTTCGCCTTGAGCAAGGTTTCCGGAGTGACCTCGCCGACGAGCGTTCCATTTTCGATCCGCCAGTATTTCGGATCGGCGTCCCAGCCGGTCAGGGTTTTGCCGTCGAAGATCGGGACGACGCCGGCGGTGTCCGCGCCCGCCGGTTCGGGGAAAACCGGGGCGGCCTGTGCGGTGGCGAGCAGCAGCAGGGTGGATGTTAGGTGAAGGGTGTTGGGAATTTTCACTGCGGGATCGGGTCGCTGCGTTTGACCGTCTTGCCTTCCCAGGCGGCCTCGGCGGTGGTTTTATCGTAAGTCAGGATCCGGTCCGAGCTCCCAGGCGCGAGCGGGGCGTCGGGCTTGGGCAACCACTTTTTGTGCTCGGCGATCACGGCGGCGTGTTCGGGTTTGCCGGCGAGGTTGGTCCACTCGTTGGGATCGTTTTGCATGTCGTAAAGTTCCTCGCTGCCGTCGGCATAATGGATATAGCGCCAGCGCTCGCTGCGGATGCCGTGGTTGCCCTGGTTGTGGCTGGTGATGGCGGGGCGCTCGCGCTTGGTGGCGGCGTCCTTGAGTTGCGGCACGAGGCTGAGGCCTTCGAGGTCGCTGCGGGCCGGCGCGCCTGTCAGCTCGATGAGGGTGGGGTAGATGTCGAGCAATTCGGCGGGTTGCAGGCAGCGCTGGCCGCCTTTCACACCGGGGCCGGCGAAGATCAGCGGGACGCGGGTGCCGTCGTCCCAGAGGGTGTTTTTTCCGGTGATGCCTTTTTCTCCCAGATGCCAACCGTGATCGCCCCAGATGACGACGATGGTGTTGTCGGCGACGCCGGCTTGGTCGAGCGCATCGAGCAGGCGGCCGACCTGGGAATCGACGAAACTGGTGCAGGCGAGGTAACTGCGGACGAGGTTGCGCCATTGGTGGTTTTCCCTAACCCACGTCAGACGTGGCTCGGGGAGTTTCCAGTGGAGATACCAGGAAAACCGCGGGGTGTCGTCGCGGTCGGTCTCGAGGATTTTCGGCAGCACGCTGTCGTCATCCGGATAGAGATCGAACCACTTCTGGGTGGCGTAGCAGGGAACGTGCGGCAGGAAGAATCCGGCGCTGATGAAGAACGGCTGATCCTTGGGCGCGGTTTTGATTTGTTGGATGGTCCAGGTGGCGACCTTGTAATCGCCCTTGCCGGTGTCATCGTTGTCGAGCGGCCAGACGCCCCAGTCCACGAGTGGGTTGTTCCCCATCGGGGTGGGTGGCACGAGTTTTTCCGGCGGGCGGGTGCCGACGCCGCCGATCGGCGCGGTGACTTGGAACTCGGGGGCCCCCTCGGCTGGGTGGTTTTTCGGGCCGCCGGTGCCGAGGTGATAGATTTTGCCGGTGGCGGCGGTGCGGTAACCTTGATTGGCGAAATGCTGCTGGAGCGATACGCGGTCTTTCCACTGCGGCAGGCTGCGAAACCACGGCGAGAGTCCGTAAATGCCGGTGGTGGTGGGCCGCAAGCCGAGCATCAGGCTGGTGCGCGAGGGGTTGCAGAGCGGCGAGTTGCAGTGGGCGTTGGCGAAGGTGGTGCCGCGCGCGGCGAGCTTGTCGATGTGCGGGGTTTTCGCCAGCGGGTGGCCACCGAGGTGGCCGATCCAATCATTCTGATCATCGATGGCGATGAAGAGGATGTTGGGCTTGGCGGGCACCGCGGCGGGTGAGGGGAGCGCGAGGCTGGTGAGGAATGCGAGGGCGAAAATGGGTTTCATGCGGGGAACGGTTCACGGAAGTTTCCAAGCGGTGTCCTGCATTTGGCGGAGGCGTTTCACTTCGTCGGGCTTGTCGGCGGCGATGTTGGTTTTTTCCAG
>JBIPMR010000451.1:0-4060 GCA_044369025.1 Luteolibacter sp. | reverse complement strand
CGCTTTCAACCCATCGGCATAGGCCATGCAGTCGATGGAAACTGACAAGCGCTTGTCCTCGCCGGCGGCACGAACCGCCGGTAACCCGGCGCACAGGAAAACGAGCATGGCCAGCCGCGGGAACAAGCGGCCAACCCGGGTGACGGGAGATGGGAAGAGGTGTGGCGGGTTCATAAGATGGGTTTTTGGGAACGGTTGCACGCGATTGATGGAGCGCGCGGCTTGCGAACCAGCGACCTCCCGGATGGGGAGGCCGCGGGAGAAGTGATGCAAACTTACGGGCCGGTGACCTTGAGGCGGGCGAAGGTCTTGGTGCCTGCCGGGAAGGTGTATTTCACGGCGTTGCCGGTGATTTCCACATTGCCCGCGCCGACACCCAGAGTCGCGGGGGCCCACGCGCCGACGAGGGTGGAGGAGGTTTCCACCACGAAGTCGGTGCCGTAGGTGCCGGTATAACCGGTGGCGGCTTGGGTCCAGGTCACGCTGAGGACGCCGCCGGTGTTGACCACGCCGGGCAGGGTGGTGAAGCCGGTGGAGTTGGTGTTTCCGAAGAGGAAGTATTCAATGCCATTGGTCACCCCGTCTAAATCGTGGTCATCGCCGAGGTCACCCGCAGTGCTGTTGGCGCTTTGCCAGGCGGAGAAACCACCGGTGGAGGTGGCGATGAGGTAGCCGCTGGAATTCAGATCGAAGCCGGTGAAGCCGGCGGCGGTGATCTGAAGGAGCTGGGCGTCGGTGAGTCCGGTGTCGGTGGCGCCAAAGCGGACCGAGGAACCGGAAACAAAGGTGCCGGTGATGTTGAGCGTGCCGCCGGTCCAATCCACCCCGCTGCTGTCGGCGAAAGCCATGGTGGCTCCCGTATCCAGATTGATGGTGGATGCGGCGTCGGTGACATCGAGGGTGCCAGCGGCGTCATTGACCGAAGCGGGCAGATCGAGAATGCCGCTGCCGATCACGACATTCGAACCGTCCGGGAGACAATTGTCCACAGTCACGGTCAGCGTGCCGGCGGTGACGGTGGTATTGCCGGAATAGCCGTTGTTGCCGCCCAAGTGAAGCGTGCAACCAGCGGTCTGCACGGTGACACTGGTGGCCCCACTGATGCCACCGGTGATGGTGGCATTGGTGCCCGTCGAGCCGACGTTGACGGCAGTGACGCCGGAGATGCTACCCGCGAGCGTGGCATCCGTGCCGCTGTTGATGTTGATCGAGCCTGTGCCAGCACCGGTGATGGTGCCGGTGTAAACCCAGCCCACCGTGTTGCGGATGTTGAAGTTGCCGGTATCGTTGATGACGACATTGCTGGAACTCGAGATCGTGCCGGTGGGTTGCAGGCGGAGCGCTCCCGTACTGCTGATGGTGGTGGTGCCGGTGTAGGTGTTGGCAGCGGAAAACTGGTGCGTACCAAGCCCAACCGAGAGGTTTCCGCCCGCGCCGCTGATGACTCCGTCGAAATTATTGGTCGCTCCGTTCGCGGCGGAACTCAAGCTCGCGCCCGTGATGTCCACCGTGCTTCCCAACGTGATGCCGCTGGTGCCTCCGTCACAGGAAAGTGCGGAGGTCCCGGTAACCGTCACCGGGCCGTTCCAAGTGAGGAGTTTGCCGGTGCCGCCGCCGATGCGGAGGGTGGAGTTGCTCAAGGTCAGCGCGTTGGCGAAGGTGACGATTGCGGTCGGGTAAATCGTGCCCGCACTAAAAACTACCGGCCCGGTGCCGAAAGCCAGGCTGTTGTTAGAAGCCACATTGCCGGTGCCGTTGTTGGTGAAGCCGCCGCTGAAGTCGTTCGCGCCGGTCAGGGTGAGGGCTCCGGTTCCCGTCTTGATGACCGCCAGCGTGCCGCCGGTATCTTGCAGGATGCCGGAGAATGTGCTGGCCGCGTTATTGTTGCCAACGGTCAGGGTGATGGCTCCGCCGCCCGTGTTGTCCACGAAGCCGCTGCCAGTCAGGGCGTTGACGGACTGCGAGAAGCCGTTGAAGTCCAGCGTGCCGTTCACTGCGATGTTTCCGGCACTTGCACCGCTCGGAAGAATGTTCGACGCCCCGAGCGACACCTTGCCCGCTCCCGTCACGGTGACGTCCGGGCTGCCACTCACGGCTCCGGAGATGCCGAGCGTGCGACCGCTGGCGACATTCCAACTCTGGGCGGAACCGACGGCCAGCGGCGCGCTGATCGTCAAATTCTGGGTGGCAGCGGAAAGGTTGATGCCGTCACCCTGCACCGTCAGGGTGTTCGCTCCGCCGATGGAAACCGGGCCGCTCGGGCTGGTCACGGTCAATCCGAGGATGTCGAAATCCTGATCGAGCACGGTGGCAAGATTGGCGGTGGAGGAGCTGTCGAAAGTGATGGGTGCTCCTACGCCCGGCACGGCACTGGGATTCCAGTTGCCGGCCACGATCCAGGACTTACTGCTGGTGCCTGTCCAGGATTCCGCAGGGGAGACGGTGGTGATGTTGAGTGTGACCAACAGTTCCGGCCGGTTGTCCACGGTGGTGGCGGGGCTGGTGTTGACATTCACCCGGTTGTCGCCGGTGTTGAAAAATGAGCCTCTCGCCGTGAGGTAGAGCGTCTGGTCAAGCCGGGCGAGCGCAGTGGTGAGGGTCGAGACGAAATTGGCGCTCGAGGTCCAGGTTAAGGTGGTTCCGACCGGAGTTGTGTTAGTCCCGGTACTCGGGCTTGTGCCCCCCAGGCTGGAGGTCAGCGCTGACGGGCCACCGGTGAAGTTATACGCAGTTTCGGTCCGGCCGCTTTGGTAGGGAAGGGTCCAAGGGGTGGCGGTGGTGTAATTGGACCAGCTGCAGCCGCTGGAGGTGAAGGGATCCGTTCCATAGAGATTGAGGCTCATCGCACCTCCGGATCCCACGCTGGAGGAGATGAGTTTGAAGGAAACCGAGCTCACCGTCACGAAGCTGGAGGCCGAGGTGTTGGCGGCGATGAAGCTGTTTAGCTCGGTCAAATCGTAGGAGAACAGGCCGCAGTGTTGCTGACCGTTGTGAGTGCCGGATTGGAACTGATTGCCGAGCGTGGCGGTCGCGGCAGTACTTCTGGCAGAGGTCGCGCTGTTGTCAGTGACACGACCATCAAGGACTCCGGCGTAGCTGGCACCAGCGCCATAAAGCACGCCATCCTGACGGAGGTCACCCTGCTGGAAGCTGAAGGTGGTGGCCACCGTACCGGCGTGTGCGACTGGTGAGCAGAGCGCGAGGCATGCGGCGGCGGCGAACAAATTGGATTTGGAGCGGAGTTTGGATTTCATGGGGTTTTCTGAGTGCGGGATGGATTTGATAAAGATTGGGTTTTTGAAGGGAAACGCCACCCAAGTTGGAAGGTGTTCTCCAGTATGAATTTGCCGCGGTTGCGGCGATCTCACTCAACAATGTGACAAATTTGGTCCGCCACAACCGAGCCGGGGGCCGTGCCGAGCCGGTTGTCCGCGTTGACCCGGAGCCCCCCCGTTGACCGTGGTCTTGCCCGTGAAGGTGTTCGCAGTGTTGAGTTGGAGGATGCCGACTCCATCCTTCGTTGGATTCTTGGCGCCGCCGGTTTCACCGATGGCTTTGCTGAGCACAAGCAGCCAGGGACGGAGGGTTTGGTTGCGGGGTTTCATGATGGGCTTGGGGATGGGTTTGATGGGGATAGGTTTTTCCCCGAAGGACAAGGCCACACAAGTCGGCGCTGAGTTCTCTCAGTTGAATTCATCGCGATTGCAGAGGTCTCACGGGGAAATTGGAAAAAATTAGAAAATGAATTGAGGCGGGACTTGAAAACGATGGAGTGGAGTGGGATTTGGAATGAAACGCGATCAAGAGATCATATCCACGTATCCCTGTAAAACGGGGCGGGGCGGGATCTCAAGAAAATGTTGTTTCGCGGGGTATCCACGATTGGATAGGTTTTGCCCATGGCTTTGCGCGGAGCCAAGCTGCATGGATGGCACCGGGCTTGCCAATGGCGACCCTTTTGAACAGCAAATCCTGCTGACAACGACCCAGGCAGCGGCACCACGCTGAAACACAAACAATCCGAACCCCGATTCCTAATTCCATGAAAACCCTCTATCCA
>JBIPMR010000450.1:0-4061 GCA_044369025.1 Luteolibacter sp. | reverse complement strand
ATCGAGCCTTCGCCCGGTTCGGCGCGGCGCAGGACGGCGGCCCCGGCCCCGTCGCCGAAGAGCACGCAGGTGGTGCGGTCGTCCCAGTTGGTGACGGCGGAGAGTTTCTCGGCACCGATGATGAGGGCGTTTTTGAAAGCGCCGTCGGAGATCAGGCGCTTGGAGATTTTCATCGCATACAGGAAGCCGGAGCAGGCGGCGGAAATGTCAAAGGCGACGGCTTGGTTCGCCCCGAGCGCCTGCTGCACATAACACGCCGTCGCCGGGGTGGGGGTGTCCGGGGTGATGGTGGCGATGATGATCAGCTCGATGTCTTCGGCCGCCATGCCCGCTTGTTCCAGCGCGCGGCGGGCGGCGTGGGTGGCCATGTGCGAGGTGAATTCCCCCTCGGCGGCGATGCGGCGCTCCTTGATGCCGGTGCGGCTCACAATCCATTCGTCCGTGGTGTCCACCAGCACGGCGAGCTCGGCGTTGGTGAGAACTCTCTCTGGCAGATAACTGCCAGTCCCGGCAATACAAACTTCGATGGCGGACGTCGCTTCACTCATGCGGGCGGAGATTGGAACTCACGGGCAGTCGCCACAAGCGCGAAGTTGGATGTCGGCGAGGTATCCTCAAACCTCGGCGGCGGTGCCTGCGGCGATCGCCGCCAAGGCGGCCTCGATGCGCGGGTTGACGCGGGTTTCCACGGTTTCAAGCCCCACCCGGATCGCGTTGCGCACGGCGAGCGCGGAGGAGGAACCGTGGGCGATGATGACCACCCCGTTCACGCCCAACAGCGGGCTGCCGCCGTAGGTTTCGTAGCTGCTTTTTTCCTTGAGCGCTTTGAAGGCGCCGTTGGCGAGCATCGCGCCGGCAATGCGCAGCGGGTTGCCCTTGATTTCGGTTTTCAGCCATTTGGAAACCGCTTTGGCCGTGGCTTCGATGGTTTTGAGCATGATGTTGCCAACGAAGCCGTCGCACAGCACCACATCCAGCTCGCTCTCGAACAAGTCGCGGCCCTCGACGTTGCCGATGAAATGGATGCCCGGCGTTTGTTTGAGCAGTTTGAAGGTTTCCTTGGTGAAGGTCGTGCCTTTTTCGTCTTCCTCGCCGTTGGACATCAGTCCGACTTTCGGGTTTTTCACGCCCAGCACGCCTTTGGCGAAGGCGGTTCCCATAATCGCGTAGGCGACCAGGTGTTCGGGCTTGGCCTCGGGATTCGCCCCGGCATCGAGGATGTGGCAAATGCCGTATTCGTTGGGCAGGGCGGAGGCGATGCCCGCGCGGTCCACGCCCGGAAGCGTGCGGAGTTTCAGCGTTGCGGCGGCCACGGCGGCCCCGGTGTTGCCGGCGGAGACGAAGGCATCCGCCCGTCCGTCCTTGACCATGTCCATGGCGATGCTGATCGAGGAATTTTTCTTTTTCCTCACGGTTTTCGCGCCCGGCTCGGCCATGCCGATGGTTTCCGGAGCGTGCTGGATGCTCACCCGCGGGTCCGAGAGATCCAACCCCTGTTTGCCACATTCCAATTCCAAAACCGCCTGGTCTCCGACCAGATACAAATGTTGGAGTTTCGAATAATAGCGCAGGGCATCGATGGCTCCTCCGATATTCACGGCGGGGGCTTGGTCCCCACCCATGGCGTCCAGGGCGACTTTCATGAAGCTATTTTGAGAAGGCGGATTCGGGGAAACAAAACCAAAACGAAAAACAACCGCCCAGGGAACTCCCGGAGCGGTGATTTGAATTTCGGTTCACGGCGCAGGGCTCAGAGAGCTTCGACGTCGAGCACTTGGCGATCGCGGTAGTAACCGCAAGACGGGCAAGCGATGTGCGATGGCACTTTGCTGCCGCACTCAGGGCAGCTTTTGAAAATCGGTGCACGCCAGCGGGTTGCGCCACGGCGCATTTTTTGACGGCTTTTGGATTGGCGGCGCTTTGGTACGGCCATGGTCTTAAGTTAGTTAGGGTTGGTCCTTGAGGTCCTTGAGGATGTCGAGAGCAGACCAACGGTCGTCACTCTCGGCGCGGGGCGGAGTGGGTAGCCCATCTTCCGCCGCCTTGTCCACTGATAAATATCGGGAATCGATTTCACACTTCTGCGGCACGTCTCCTTCCTCACATCTCGGGTCCACCGGAAGGTTGATCAAAATCTCCTCGCGCAGGGCATCGGTGGCATCGATTTCCCCCTCCCGCCCGATCTCGATGGAGACGGCCGCATTTTCCAAGGCAATCGTTTGAACAAAGGGATGCAAGGTCCTCACGCAGGTGAATTCGAAAGGCGCGGACAGCGATCCGGTCAGCAACAATTCCGAGCCGAAACGCTGCGCCCAGACGTCGTAAACCAGAGGCCCTACCGGCTGCGCGTCATCCTCCGGCAAGTCGAAAATTTCTTTTGGCAGTTCCCCGGAAAATCCCTTCCCCTCCTCCGGGATTGCGGTCAGATCGATCAGCAAACGTCTTTTCATGTGCGGAATGTAGTCTCCCGTTGCCCGCCGCCAAGTCGCAATTCATCCCTGAATTTCGCACTGGCCAGCGGAGGCCGGGCCACTAGTTTTGCTCCCACCATGACCCTTGATATCCCCTTGCTCGCCCGCATTTGTGAAGCCCCCGGCGCCCCTGGCTCCGAAAAGGAAATCCGTAAACTCGTGCTCGCCGAACTCAAAGGCCTCGCCGATGACGTCAGCATCGATAACATGGGCAACGTCATTGCCCTGAAAAAAGGCAAGTCCGCCGCCAAAAAGTCGATGGCTGCCGCCCATATGGATGAAATCGGCTTCATCGTCACCCACATCGATGACAAGGGCTTCGTGCGCTTCAATCCCGTCGGCGGATTCGACCCCAAAACCCTGACATCCCAGCGCGTCATCATCCACGGCCGCAAGGACATCATGGGCGTGATGGGTTCCAAACCCGTCCACATCATGTCGCCCGACGAGAAGAACAAAAACGTCAAAATCAGCGACTTCTTCATCGACACCGGCATGGCCAAAAAGGACGTCGAAAAAATCGTCGCGGTCGGCGATTTCGTCACCCGCCATTCGCCCCTCATCGAGTTGGGCGACTGCGTGAACGTGAAATCCCTCGACAACCGCGCCTCCGTGTTTGTCCTCATCGAGACCCTCCGCGAGTTGAAAAAAGCCAAGCGCAAGCCCGCCTACGACTTCTACGCCGTTTTCACCGTCCAGGAAGAGGTCGGCCTGCGGGGCGCGCAGGCCTCCGCCCTTCAGATCCAGCCGGATTTCGGCTTCGGACTCGACACCACCATCGCCTATGACGTCCCCGGATCCTCCCCGCACGAACGCTGCACCGCTCTCGGCGAGGGCGCGGCCATCAAGCTGATGGATTCCTCTGTCATCTGCGATTACCGCATGATCGAATTCATGAAAGCCGCCGCCAAACGCCACAAAATCAAATGGCAGCCCGAAATCCTTGCCGGTGGCGGCACCGATACGGGCAGCCTCCAGCGCATGGTCGCCGGCGGTTCCATCGTCGGCGCGGTTTCCATCCCCACCCGCCACATCCACCAGACCATCGAGTCCTGCCACAAGGAAGACATCGCCGAATGCATCCGCTTGCTCGCCGCCTGCGTCTGTGAACTCGATCAGCACGACTGGCAATTCTGAGGTCCCGGTTCCTCCACCGGACCGCGAAATTCATTTCGCCCGCAGCCCCAAATCCGCCACCGGCCACGCCCCATGGCCGCCTCCGGACAATGGCCATCGCCACCCTATCCGTCCTTCCCCCCGCTTTTAAAAATTTCTCGCGCTATCCACCAGCAACTTAGGGGGAATTCGGATCGGAGTGGCCTGATGATCGGGGATTGTTAAGGAAATTTTTCAAATTTCGGATCAGGTCCTTGATTCTAACTGACGGAGAAAAATTTCCGACCCCCAAGACTTCTGGCCTCCTGCATCTCGGGATCCACGCAAACCCAAGATTCTAGGCACTGTTTACATTGTAATTTCATGAGTCGAAATACCACATCTTGTATTGTGAATAATTTGTGGATACCACATGGGCAAAATCGAGTTGACCCCGCCCACCGTCTACCCTCAGTCTCCACGACGCTGCCCCTG